>JBKHDA010000005.1:0-63624 GCA_046541575.1 Halanaerobium sp.
TATCATCACTGGTCCAGGTCTGCGGCATATAATAAAGCATTCCCGGATCAAAGCGGCCTCCACCACCAGCACAGCTTTCAAATAATATCTCAGGAAAGCGGTCTGTGATTTCTTCTAAAACTCGATAAAGTCCTAAGATATAGCGGTGATTTAACTCCCGCTGGTGATCAGCTTCAAGTTTTAGCGATCCATATTCAGTCATTGGTCTATTCATATCCCATTTAACATAGGAAATATTTGCTTTCTCCAAAATTGCAGATACTCTTTCTATTATATAATCCTGAACCTCTCTGCGGCTTAAATCGAGAATTAACTGCTGTCTTGAAAGTGAAGATTCTCGATTTTTAAGCTGAATCGCCCATTCCGGATGCTTCCGATATAAGTCACTGTCTGGAGAAATCATCTCCGGTTCAAACCAGAGGCCAAAATCCAGGCCAAGTTTATTAATTTCTTCAGCTAGATACTCCAGGCCTCCGGGCAGTTTTTCTTCATTTACATACCAGTCCCCAAGTGAGGAAGTATCATCATTTCTCCTGCCAAACCAGCCGTCATCAAGCACAAATAGTTCAAGATCAACTTCTGCAGCGGCCTCTGCTATTTCTAAAATTTTATCAGTATCAAAATCAAAATATGTTCCTTCCCAGTTGTTGATTAAAACAGGTCTTTGTTTTTCACGGTGTTCTCCTCTTACCAGCCGGCTTTGATATAACTGATGATAATTTTGAGACATTTTGTTTAAACCCTGGTCAGAATAATTCATTACAACCTCTGGAGTCTGGAATGACTGACCGCTTTCCAGCAGCCAGTTGAAATTGAAGGGGTTAATCCCCACTGTCATTCTGGTTTTTCCATAATGATTTTTTTCAGCCTGAATAGTAAAGTTGGCAGAATAAACTAAACTGAATCCATATGCTTCACCACTGTACTCATCAGTATCAGGCTCAACTAATGCTGCAAACGGATTCTGCTGATGGCTGCTGCCTCCTCTTTTACTGTCGATTTTAGTTATTCCCTGTTCAAGTGGACGGCGTAAAATATTCCGTTCTCTGCCCCAGGCTCCTGATAACTGCAGCAGTTCAAAATCTCTATTTTCAAAATCAACATTCATTGATAGAGCTTTTTTAAGCTCTATCTTTTGATTGCTCTTATTCATAAAATGGGCTGAGCGGCAGATGATTGGATAATCTTTAAAAATCGTATAGCTTAAAGTTACTTCTAAATCCAGTACCTCATCATATAATGTTATCTCCAGGCTTTCTGCCTCTTCTTCCCGCTCAACATAAACTGCAGGTAATCCTTCCAGCTCATTTTTGCCTCTGTAAATCTGATGCTCCTTATATTTTAAATCACTGATAATTGACCCATTTTTTGATTCAACTTGATAGGCAGGCTCTCTAAAATCCGACTGGCCAAACGAAGGATACTCTCGGGCAATATTTTCCAGAATAAATCCGGTATCATTTTTGACTGCATAAGCCTCATAGGGTCTGTGCTGAGAAATTGGATAACGGCCCAGTCTTTCAGCATTTTTAATATTTTTACCCCAGTATAGGTGGCCCAGCTGATCATTTTTTAAAATTTTAATTACATAACTTATTTCTTCATTCTGTAAATGAAAAATATCTCTGTCTGCATAAAAGTCAATAGACATTTTATTCCCTCCACTTAGTTAAAATTGATTTCTCTGACAAAAAACGACATAATTCGGGTGGTACACGGCACTTGTAAGTTACTTACTGGTACTTTTTTAGCTGTAAAATTTTATAATACAGTTTTTCAGCTTCAGCCCCCATCTCTTCAAGTGAATAATTTTCAGCCATTTCGCGTGCATTCTGGGAACTCTGCTGATAAATTTGTTTATCAGTTAAAAGTTCTTCAATCCTGCTGCTCCATTTTTCAGTATCTTCCTCAGTTTTATAGCCATTATAACCATTTTCAATTACATCATCGATACCGCTTGATTTAACAGCAACTACAGGATTATAGCCGGCCATAGCTTCCAGCAAAACCATTCCCTGTGTTTCAGTTGTAGAAGCAAAAACAAATAAATCTGAAGCGAGATAATATTTTGCCATTTCTCTGAAGTCAACCGCACCAATTAATTCAATATAATTTTCTAAATCATTATTTTTAATAAATCTTTCAACATTTTCTTTTTCAGAACCGCTGCCGATTATTATGAGTTTAAAATTTAAATTACTTTTTTCTTTCAACATCTTAATACCATCCAGTAAAAAATATAAATTCTTTTCTTTAGATAATCTGGAAACTGAAATTAAAAGATGCTCAGAATCTCCTATAAGTTCTTCCCGCAGGGAGTCAATCTTATCCTGGCTGCAGTCATAATAATCAAAATCTATACCTGTCGGCATCACCTTTATATATCTGCTGACACCAACATTGCGCAGATATTCTTTGGTAGATTCAGTCGGAGCAAAAACAGCATCAGTTTTATTAGCAAAATTTTCGATTAAAAAATGAGATAAACGATTGGCAAAAAATTTACGCATAAATAGAATATTAGGAACATAATGAGCATATTTTTCTAAACGAGTATGATAGGTAAAAGCAACGGGAAGATTGAATTTTTCTGCCAGTTTCCGCCCTTTATTGCCCAACCAGAATGGGTGGTGAGAATGGACTAAATCAAAATCTTCAGCCACAAAATCTGTTTTAATCTCTGGTGAAAAAATATTTGTAACTGGAAATTCCAGTCCAGATTCTTCATAGTGGTATAGAGAATTACAGCGAATAATATTATCTTCATCTTCACTCTTTTCTTTATAATCAGGTGCAAAAATCTTAACCTCATGACCCCTATTTCTTAAAGCTTTAGAAAGTCTTTTAATTGAAATCGGAACCCCACCAATTACCGGAAAATAATTATTGGTAAACATTGCAATTTTTAATTTCTGCTCTTTTATTTCATTATCTGCATAGGCAAAATCTCGATAATAATTCATTTCTTTATTGATTTCTCTGTGTAAAATATAAAAAACAGTCAACCCAATAAATAATACTAATAAAATATTAATATAATTAGCATAGAAAAATGACTGCAGACCCACCCAGATATTAACCATTAATTTAGAAAAAGTACCTGGATTATTTTCCAATCGATCAACATTAACTTCTATATTTTCTCCAGAAACATCAACCAGCAGATAGTGATAAAAACTTTTTTCATTGTCAAAAATCAATTCCCCACCGGCACCACCACTGATAAAATAGTCGACACCTTTTATATTTTCTTGATGAAAAATTTCTATATTAGAAGAAAACACAGAATCAACATTATAATTTGCAAAAATTTCCTGATAAAAATTTCTTAATTCTTCTGTTTCTATATAATTTGTTTTATCATCAAGTAAGTATTCTGCATCAATTTCGATAGGAGTTTTATTCATTATGACAAATCTATTTTCATACTCTAATGACTCAGCAAGTTCATTCTGCAGCCACTGCTGCTGCCAGCTCAAGTTTGTGTTTTCAGTTGTATCAAGAAATATAAAATATGAATTACCTAATTCAAAAGAAAAATAAAAAGGACCAAAATATTTATAAAAATTTTCATTACCCCCGTCTACAATTTCTTTTCTGCCAACAGCTGTTAAAAAGGGGATATTTAAATCTTCCAGAGTTCTATAAAAAATCCTATATTTACTTTCATCTCCATCTCGCAAATTATTGCCGGTTGAAAGAATAAAATCAACATTATTTTGCTTTATTTTCTCTAGAATTCTATTATCAAAAATTGAAATTGAATTTTCTATATTTCCAACTACTGCAAAAGTAAAATTATTGGCTTCCACATTTTTCTCAATAAAGTCCATATTTCTAACATTAACAGCATTGAAATCCTGAATGCTATAGGGGGCATAAATCTTATAGCTGACTAATATTAAAATAATTATGATCAAAATATAAAGATATATTTTACTCCTGCTCTTCAATTTCTACTCCCCCTTTGATGATTAAATAAAAAAATACAAAAATACCTATAAAAATACCGATATATTTACTGAAAAATCTCCAGTAAAACAGGAGCGGGAAAAGATCTTTTTGAGCAACAAATCTAGCAAATAATAAAGAATATCCACCTTCAGCAATTCCAGCAGCACCTGGTGTGGGTGCAAAATACATAATGAAAACAACCATAATCTGCAGGCTTAAAATTTGAGAAAATGTTATATTATAGCCCAGACCCTGGAGAATCAAATATGAATATGAAAATTCAGCTAACAAAAAAATTGCTGTACAAATAAAAGACAATAAAACAAAAACTATTTTACCCTGAATAAAAAAGGCTAAGTCTTCAGAAAAAAGCTTAAGATGTTCAAAAATATATCTGATTATTTTTCTGAATTTCTTTTTACTTAATAAATGTTTAGATTTAAGAAAGTAGAAAAATTTATATAAACATTTCATAATTAATCTGACTTTAAAAATTATAAGGTAAAATATCAAAATATAAAGCACTAAAAATACTGCTAAATAAACAAAAATATAATTACCCGGCAGCAGATTGAGCATTGATTGATTTCTAAAAAGTATCAGCGGCACACTCAAAAAAAGCATAGTTGCTGACAAAAGAGTCCTGATCAATACGGCTGCTGAGGATTTACCCATCGGGACACCATTTTTCTGTAAAAAATATACCTGAGCAAAGCCACCACCTGTAGCCAGGGGAGTTATATTAGAGATAAAAATATTAATAAAAACCAATTTATAAACATTCCAAAATGAAACTTCTGCATTGAGAGTTTTAAGGACAAAATATAGCCTCAAAGCATCTAAAATATAATAAATAAATAATAAAAGAAAAAGTGAGATTATAATTGAACTGGGAAAAGAAAAAATTACATTTAAATTACTGTTATGAGTAAAAAGTTTATTGATATAATATAAAGATATAGCAGATATAAGTACAAAAAGTCCAAAATAAAGAAGAGAATTTTTCAAATTAAAATATTTTTCAATAAAAGTTTTATTGTTATCTGTCATTAATTTGACTCCCTTCTATTTGAAATAACAAGATAACTAAAAGTCAGCATCCCAATAAAAATACCAAGATATTTTGTAAAAAACCTCCAGAAAAACAAAAGAGACAAAACATCATTTTTGGCAACCAGATTTCTGTAAAAGAAAATAAAACCAGCTTCTGCACCTCCGGCAGCTCCAGGGGCTGGTGTAAAAAACATTATAAAAGCTATTACTGTATGCAGAAATATAACATTTAAATATCCAATCTGATAATAACCGAGGGCTCTTAGTAAGAAATAAGAAAAAGTGTATTCAGTAATTAAAAAAAGAAAAGTTAAAAAAATTGTTATAACTACAGACTTTTTTTCCTGTTTCATAAACTCAATTATATCCCGAGAAAATAATTCCAGATGCTTAAAAGAATATTTTAAAATTTTCTTATACTTTTTTGAACTTAAAAGCTTTTTTCTTTTAATAAAATTAAGCAGTCTTAAAATTATTTTTTTTAAGAAACGATTTTTAAAAAACATAATGTAGACTATAAAAATATAAAGAGAAAAAAATATAAAAAATGATAATATATAAATTGGACCTGTAATTAAAGCAAAAAATTTCTGATTGCTGAGCATTATTAATGGAGCAGTTAATAAGAGAATGGTGGTAGAAATAACAGTTCTTAAAACAATTGCAGCAGTTGATTTTCCAGCTTCTGCACCGGTATCCTGTAGATAATAAATTTGAGCAGCACCACCACCACTACTAAAGGGGGTTACATTTGAAATAAAATATTTTAAAAAAACAGAAATATACATATCTTTTACTGCAAGCTTATAATCTAAAGTTTTGAGTATATAATAAAGCCTTACCCCATCAAGGGTATAATAAATAACTATTAAAGTAATTAAAGTAATTATACTTTCTAAAGAAAAAGAAATCAAAATCTTAATTTCATTATTTTGAGAAAAGACAAAGTATAAAATTAAGAAAATAGATACTGAGATCATTAGAAAAATCAAGAAATAATAAAGGTATTTTTTATAATCAAATTCTCCATAACTTTCCATATTTGAATCCCCCAATAAATAAAATTCTTTAACTCAATTATATTATATTGAGAGTTAAAAGTAAAAATTCCGACAGAATAAATCTGTCGGAATATCAAAGTTTATAATACAGCTATTCTAATTTAAATTCTTACAGGAATTTCTCTCAATTATATTTGCTGGTACAATAGTGTGTTCATATTTTTTTATCTTCTCATTTATAACCCCAATTAAAAGTTCAGTAGCTTTATTTCCTAATAGATAAATATTAATATCAACTGTTGTTAATGGTGGAGATACTATCTTTGACATAGGATTATTGTTAAAGCCGACTATTGATATGTCTTCTGGAATTTTAATCTTTAGATCATTTAAGGACTGCATAACTGTATAAGCCATAGTATCACTCATCCCATAAAAGGCAGTAATTTCTGGATGGTCTTTAACCATTTTTTGAGAGAGCATATAAATACTATGATAATCAATTTTTTTTGACTGCACAATTAAATCTTGATCAATTTTTAAATTATTTTTCTGAAAAGAGTTTATATAACCCTGCATCCGGTCTTCATTTACAGTATAATTATCATCACCTAAAATTACAGCAATTTTTTTGTGACCCTTATCAATTAAATAATCAACAATTCTTTCACTTGCTTTAACATTATCATTATTAACCCAAAAATATTTATCCTTCGCTTCTGGTCTTCCAACAATAACAAAAGGAAAATTAATTTTTGTGAGTTCATCAATTAACTCATCATTTTTTTTTGCTCTTAAAAGCAGCACTCCATCAATCTGTTTTCCTTTGACTGCATCTAAGACTGTCTTTTTTTCTTCCTCTTCCCCATTACTGGTAAGTAAAAGTAAATTAAATCCTTTTGAATGTGCAAGAACACCAATTGCTCTCAAAATTTCTGAATAAAAAGGATCAGCAAATGCTTCTTCAGTTGAATAGGGAATTACCAGACCCAGGTTATGTGAGCGCTGTTTAACCAGATTACGGGCATTAACGTTGGGATGATAACCTATTTCATTCATTATTTTTCTTACTTTAATCTTAGTTTCATCACTGATCCGAGAACTATCATTAATTACTCGCGAAACAGTAGATGTTGCTACACCAGCTTTTTTAGCTACATCTTTTAATGTGGGCATCTAAATCAATCCTTATATTTTGATAGTTATTTTAGTTTTTGCTTTATTAATATCTATTTAACTATTATATATCAAAATCAATTAGATTTAAACCATATAAATATTCTAAATTATCCTTTAACTCCACCAAGTGTTAATCCACCAACTAAGAAACGAGAAAGTATTAAGAAAATAGCCATTACAGGAATCATAATTAACACTGAAGCTGCAGCAAACTGGGACCAGGCAGTATTGAATTGTCCGGCCAGGTTTGTTAAACCAACAGGTAAAGTGTACAAGTTATTATCTGTCATAACAACTCGAGCTACCATATACTCATTCCAGGCAGTCATAAATGAAAATAAAGCTGTGATTACCAGGGCTGGTTTAGCAAGAGGAAGTATGATCATGTAAAAAGCCTGAAATTGATTTAAACCGTCCACCAGTGCTGCTTCTTCAAGACTTTCGGGAATTGTATCATAATAACCTTTCATCTGCCAGACACAGAGTGGTAAAGCTGTAGATGAATACATAATTATCAAACCAATATGGGCTTTAGCCATGCCTAAAAAGGGCACCACTATTGTCTGCTGTGTTAAACCAAACTGTGATAAAAGTAAATACATCGGCAGTAAAAGCATGGTTGCTGGAAACATCTGAGTTAATAAAAAGAATGTCAATCCACCTTTACGTCCCGGAAATCTTTTGCGAGAAAAAACATAACCGGCTGTTGAAGCTAAAGAAACCCCAATAATTACGGTAAAGAAAGTAACCAGCAGTGAATTTCTTAACCAGACGAGAAAATTCTTTTCAAAAATCAATTCTTTATAAGCTGAAAAAGTAGCATTAGGTGGAATTATTCTTAAACTTGTTGAATGAAGAGCGTTATCAGGTCTTAATGAAGTACCAAAAACTCTTAAAGCAGGATAAACCGCTATCACAACAGATATAATTAAAATTATATGAAAAACAACTTTTTTCCATGTGGCATCTTTTTTAACTGACATTTAATAACCTCCTTTTAATCTTCATTGATATAATCAATAAAAGAAATTGCCCAGACCAATAGAATCACAAAAATAATTAATGAAAATGCTGCTGCATATCCATATCTATAAAACTCAAAAGCTGAACGGTAAACATGGGTAACTAAAATATCTATTTTGTCGGTAAGAGTATTTTGAGTTAAAAGATAAATTACTCTTAAGTTATTAAAAGTCCAGACAACACCTAAGATAACTGCAGGCAGCATAACAGGCTTTAATAAAGGTAATGTTATATGTTTAACCTGCTGCCAGTTGCTGGCACCATCGATTTCGGCTGCCTCATAAAAGTTTGGATCAATACTCTGCAGACCACCTAAAGCTATCATCATCATAAATGGAATTCCCAGCCAGATATTTACTATTAAAGCAGCTGTAAAGCCGGAGCTTGCCTGACTTAACCAGGCTACTCCAGGTACTCCTAATCTCCGCATAAGAAGATTTACTGCTCCATAACGGAAGTTAAACATTCCCTTCCAGACTAAAACTACAATGTACTGGGGAATAGCCCAGGGTATTACTAATAAGGTTCTATAAATTGATTTAAACATCAAATCTCGATCAAGTATAATAGCATAAAATATTCCAAAACCTACATGAGCAACTACATTAATAACAGTCCAGGCTACTGTTCTCAGTAAAATAATCCAGAATGAACTTTCAGTAATAATTTTAATAAAATTATTAATTCCTATATATTCTAAGCTTCCATCCTGAATAAACTGCCTCATATTATACATATTAAGATTAGAAAAAGCTAATCTAAAATTATAAAAAAATGGATAAATAACAACAAATAATACTACTAAAAATGCCGGCAGTAACATTAAATATGAAAATTTATGTTCTCTCCAGAAATCTTTTAGTGAAAAATTAGATAAAGCTGAAGTGAATCTTAAATTATCAGCGGATTGACTCATTTAATTACCTCCTCATTAATAGTGAAAAAGAGGGGATAACCCCTCTTTTTTGAGTTTAAAGATGATTTACTGCATTTCCTGAATATTTGCTTCCGCTTCCTGCTGCATTTGTGACGCTGCATCTTCAGGTGAGAGATCATCACTCATAACACTCTGCAAAGCAGGCCTAACGGCATCCCAGATACCTCTCATTTCTGCGACTACAGGCATTGCTCTACCATTTCTTAAAGCTTTAGAAGAACCTTCCATTAATGGATCATCCTTTATCTGTGATAAATCATGTGCTTCAGAATTACTCGGCAAAATATTATTATCTACATAGGTTTCCTGGGCCTCCATGTCTGTCATAAAGTCAATAAATTTAAGTACAGCTATTTGTTTCTGTTCTGACAGTTCTCTTAGCATTATAAATCCACTACCACTGGTCATTGGCTGACCATATTTATCTGTTTTTTCAAATTTAGGAATTGGAGCAATACCTAAATCAATATTTTCATGATCCTTGTAACTATCAATTGACCAATCACCGTTGATAATAAAAGCAACTTCACCATCTTTAAATAAACTGTCTGCCATCTGATCATCAGCTTCTTCAGGAACAATTTTGTGTTTAAATTTAAGATCATGAACAAACTGCAGTGCATCAACTGTAGATTCAGTATTTAAAGTCGGATTATATTCATCATCAAATACCCAGCCGTCTAATCCACCGTGGAAAACTACCCACCAGAATGGTTCATTTAAGTTATAAGCCAACCCATATTTTTCTGGTAATCCATCGTCATCCTCATCAATTGTTTGTTCTTTAGCTACTTCGATAAGTTCATCCCAGGTTTCTGGAGCTTCATCTACAAGTTTTTTATTATACATTAACATCAGGTGATTACCCATTGTTACAGGTACCCCATAAATATTTCCATTTATGCTCATAGCTGGCAGAGCATTTTCAGTAAACTTATCTTTCATTTCCTGGCTCATTAAATCATCTAGCGGCTGAGCCAGACCCATAATTGAAAATGGTCCGACATGATCAAAAGGACTTTTTACAAGATCAGGCCCTTCACCTCCCATATAGGCAGTCTGAGTATTCTGTCTCAGATCTTCAACACTGCCAGCATGGGTTCTTTCGACAGTAATATTGGGATATTTTTCTTCAAATTTTTCAATCAGAGGATCCAAAATATTTTCATCATCTTCTTCATCATCTGCTTCCCAAAATCTGATTGTCACATTTTCTTCAACTTCTTGCTTGTCAAGATCCTGCTGTGCAACAGCACTTAAGGAAAAAATAAGAGATAAAGCTAAAACTAAGATTGAAACTGTAATAATTGACTTTCTCATTAATAATTCCTCCTTTTAATTTTTTGTAAATTAACTTAATTCAATGGTAATTTTATTTATAACAGCTGGAACTTTAAATTCCAGTGTGTTATCAGAGTAATTAAACTCACTTAATTGATTACCATCAACATAGATATTTAGAGGATTCTTATTTAAGTTATTGAAAATCATCTTATAATCTTTAAACTCCTGCTGATAGTTTTTTTCAATACTATTTATATTAAATATTATCTGATTATCAGTATATTGATAGTCAAATTTGGTAATATTATAAACTCCATTTTCATAATTATAAGAAATACCATCATCATCATAGAGTTGATAACTGCCAAAATTGTTAGCTTCATTTAAGTAAACATTTAATTCCAGACATTCAATTTCCTTTTCTCCAATATAATTTAGTTTTTCATTTAACGGCAGAATACTGCCGGCTTTAATGAAAATTGGCATAGTATCTAAAGGAGCATCTATTATAATATGTTTTTGACCCTGATATACTTCTTTCGTCCAGAAATCAATCCAATTTCCTTCTGGAAGATAAAGCATTCTTTTATCCTTATCAGGCTGATAAACCGGAGCCAGCATAATACTATCTCCAAACATAAACTGATCTGAGAGGTTCTCACATTCTTTATCATCTGGATATTCCATAATTAAAGGTCTCATAACTGGAATCCCGGTTTGAGATGTCTGATAAAAAAGATTATAAATATGAGTAATAAATTTATATCTTAATTCAATATATTTTTTAATTATATTTTCATATTTTTTGCCAAAGGACCAGGGTTCCTGAGAAATAGCTCTGACCTCACAGTGATTTCTAAAGAAAGGAAAAAAGGCACCCAGCTGAGTCCAGCGGGTCAGAAGCTCACCATTACTGTTGCCGGTAAAACCTCCAACATCAGTACCGCAGAAGCTGATACCTGACAGCCCCATATTCATCAGCATCGGCATGGCAAGCTTAAGATTATCCCAGATACTTCTATTATCCCCGGTCCAGACAGCAGAATAGCGCTGAACACCCGCAAAACCGGCTCTGGTTAAAACAAATGGTCTTTCATTATCCAGACTTTCCTTTAAACCTTCATATGTTGCCTTATCTTCTAAAAAACCGTATAAATTATGGAAACGGCGGTGAGTTCCAGAATCACCATCATTTTGATGCATTACCTCAACATCCATGGTATCTGTTTTGTTAAAAGCAGCAGGTTCATTCATATCATTCCAGATACCTTTAACCCCTATATCTGTAAAATCTTTCTGCAGTCCTGCCCACCAATCTCTTACCTTTGACTGAGTAAAATCTGGAAAAGCACATTCTCCAGGCCAGACTTTATCTATAAAGACCTTACCATCAAGATATTTGCAAAAATAATCATTTTCCATACCTTCCTGATAAAGTTTATATTCGGGATCTTTTTTGATACCTGGATCAATAATCGTAACGGCCTTAATTCCATCTGCATCCAGATTAGAAATCATAGCTTCTGGATCAGGAAAACGATCCTCATCCCAGGTATAAATTTTATACTGATCCATATAGTGAATATCAAAATGAAAGGCATCACATGGTATTTCTTTATCTCTAAAGGTTTCAACCAGCTGCTCAACTTCAGCCTGTGGGTAATAACTATAGCGTGATTGATGATAGCCCAGAGACCACTTTGGTGGTAAAGGCATTGTCCCGGTTATTTTAGAATATCTGCTGACAACTTCTTTTAAAGAAGGACCATTAAAGAAATAATAATCCAGCTCTCCACCTTCAGCCCAGAAAGAATAATAATCCTGACCTTCACTGCCCAGGTCAAAAAAGCTCCTATAGGAATTATCAAAATATATTCCATAACTATGTTCCTGATTAAAGCTGATTAAAAAAGGAATCGACTGATATAAGGGGTCAGTATCACTAACATGAGGAAGAAAAGTATCATGATTCCACATCTCATAACGCCTGCCTTTTTTATCAAGCCAACCAGTCTTTTCTCCTAAACCATAAAATCTTTCATTCTCATTAAATGACTTCCAGGCCCTTACCTTCTGTTTTTTCCAGCCGAGGGCATATTCACTGTAGTCCTGATGAATCAATTTACCTTCTTTATTTAATACTCTGAGCTTAAATTTTTCTTTACTAATTTTGAGAATCAGTTTATCAGTTTTTATAAGTAATTCAGATTCTGTTTCACTCAGTTTAAAATTATGGTAACTTAAACTATGTTCAGTCACTGCCTGAGTACTCTTATAATTAATTTCCTGTTTTGAATGAGCCATAATTACCCTAAAAATATCAGCAGTCAAAAATCTGACTGCCAGACTGGCATATTCAAAATTTAATCTTACTTCGTTTTCTTTGACCTCATAATTTAAAACACCACTTAATTTATGATAATCAATACTGTCGTCCCTGCTTTTTCCCTGCAGTAAAGCTTCACTATTATCCATAAGCATATCTCCTCTCAAACTTAAATCTTTTGTAATAATTTTGCGCAATCGTTTGCACAAGTGGCAAAAAAAATATTTTAAATTTATTTGTTATTTATATTTTAATACATTAATTTTACTTTTGCAAGTGTATTTATAATAAATTTTGAATTTTTGTGAATTCTACCTCTTTTCTGATATAATTAAACATATTAGAATTAATTTGGGGGGATCAATTTTGGATAAAAATAGTCTACAAAAGAATCTGAAAGCAGCTGAAGACCTTATTCTGTTTAAAGATCTAAGGAGTAATCAGGTAATATCTAATTTTAAAAAATATCTAAAAGGAAATAAATCTGCAAAATCAAAAATTAGCGAAAAAATTTATAACTTTTTAGAGCTGAGTATTGAGCAGGGTTTAAGTGGTGATCTCTGGCACAACTATCTCAAAAACCAAATCACTGCCTCAAAAAATATATTTACCTTAAAAGCAGAAAAAAATTTAATAAGTAAGCAGAGCAGCCTCTATCAGGTAGCTCTTGCTGACATTAAAATCTTAAATTCTCTGTTTGCAATTAATTTTACTGATTTATTAAAAGCTCTGGATATGGATGGTCTGCGATATCTAGAAGACTTTAATATTTCAGATTTAGACTTAAATCGATATAATCAGGAAATTTATGCTGATATTTTTAAGTCTGATTCTGCTGAACATAATTTAGAAGCTCTAATTTCATTTTATAAAAATTACGGATCTGGAATTTTAAACAAAAGTAAAGCTTTTTACTGGCAGCAGAATAATTTAAAAATAGTCAATAATCCAGACCCAATAACTTTTAATGACTTAATTTCTTATCAAAAAGAAAAAAATAAATTGATAAAGAATACCGAAAGTTTTTTAAAAGGTTTTCATGCTCATAATGTCCTCCTTTACGGAGATAGTGGAACCGGCAAATCTTCTTCTGTTAAAGCTCTTTTAAACAAATATTACAGATCTGGCTTACGTTTAATAGAAATTAATAGTTCTCAAATTAAAGAACTGCCAGATATCCTTGATTATTTAAATGATCGGGGACTTTACTATATAATTTTTATGGATGACCTCTCGTTTGAAGAATTTGAAACTGATTATAAATACTTAAAGGCTGTTATGGAGGGCGGTATAGAATCTAAACCGGCTAATGTATTATTTTATGCAACAAGCAACCGCCGCCATCTTGTTAGAGAAAAATGGCAGGACAGAGAGTCTGAGGTACATGAAAATGATATTTTAAATGAAAAATTATCACTGGCGGAAAGGTTTGGCTTAACTCTGATGTTTAATAACCCTTCTAAGTCTGAATATCTAAAGATAGTTAAAGAACTGGCTGTTCAGGAAGGACTGGAAATAGAAGCTGAAATTCTGCAGAAAAAAGCACTGGAGTGGAGCAAATGGAATAATGGTCGCTCCGGACGTTCTGCCCGACAGTTTATAAATCAATTATTAAAAGAAAAAAATCAATAAAATTAATCCGCTCCTAATTTTTGGAGCGGAACTTAATTATATTTCACATATATTCTGAAACTCTTATTTGGGAATAGGGTATAATTTCCCTCCGTGGCTGTCTAAAAAATCTTTTAACTCATCCAATTCATCCTCAGAAATCTGCATTTTCTCGTCATTTTTCTGATATAAATCTAAAGCTAAGTTAAGCATTCTAATATCTCCAGGGCTAACTGCAGTATCTACATCCTGTGATAAAGTAAACTTTAATGCCAGTTCTGCCAGCCTCTGATTATCATAAATAGGCTTATACCAGGTGTTATAGTTATTTTGACGGCCATTTTCCCACTGCTTCTGGGCTAATGCTTTAATAGCAATAATCCCCATTTCATTTTCTCTGGCTTTTTGAATTACATCAGGTCCCTGATCATAATTAAACCAGTAATTCCAATTGACCGGGAACATCACCGTATCAAAATCAAAACTATTAATTAATTTTAAAGCAGCCCATTCTTTATGTGCTGAAAAGCCAATATTTTTAACCAGCCCCTCTTCTTTAGCTTCAATTACTGCCTCTAAAGCACCACCAGAATCAAGAGCACTGTTTAAGGCCTCTTTATCTGTAACTTCATGCAGTTGATAAAGATCAAAATAATCTGTTTCCAAAAGTTCCAGTGATTTTTCCATATCTCTGCGCACCTGTTCTTTACTTTGCCCGGGCTCCGTTTTATTGGCCAGATAGACCTTATCACGATATGTCTTTAAAGCAGGTCCTAAAATATTTTGAGCATTACCATAGGTTGGACCAACATCAAAAAAGTTGATTCCATTTTTAACGGCATTTTCAACAATTTTATCTGCTTGATCCTGGGGAGTATCCATTAACATAATCCCGCCAAAACTTATCTCTGAGACATTCAAATTGCTTTTGCCTAATTTTCTGTATTTGATAATATCACCTCATCTTAAGATTACTAATTAATTTTAAGAATTGTAGAACTTCTCTAAGGCATATAATAATATATCTAATTAAAAATAGCAAGAAAAATATCATTTTATAAAATTAATGAATTTTTCGGTTAAATCTGGATCAAATTGAGTTCCCGCACAGCGCTTCAGTTCATTAATAGCCTGATTTTTATTCATTTTTTTACTGTAAATATTTTTATGCCTCATAACATCAAAGGCATCAATAATAGCAATTATCCTTGATAAAAATGGAATGTTAGATTTTTTTAAAGCGGCAGGATAGCCGTTTCCATCCCAGTGTTCATGATGATGCAGAATTTCTTTTGCAATTGAGGCAAATTCTTTAGAAGCTGCGGCAATTTTATAACCCAGTTCAGAATGTTCTTTTAGCTGTTCCCATTCTTCTTTAGTTAATTCTTCTTTTTTATTTAAAAGCTCTTTAGGAGTTGAAACTTTACCCAGATCATGTAGTTCTGCTAAAAGTATTAGTCTCTTTTTTTCATTATTATTTAAAGCAATAAAATCAGCAAATTCAGCTGCTTTCTTTTTCATCCTCTCTAAATGTGCCTGGTTTTCCCAACTTTTGCTTTCTAAATTAATCAATATATTTTCTATTAATTTTTTCTTTGCTTCTCTACTTTTAGACATTTTTTGCTTATACATCTTTTCGTCTGCCTGATCGAAAACATCAAAAAGACTTTCTTCTGGATTTTCTTTAACTGCTGCCCCAATTGCCAGTGAAATAACTATTTCTTCAGTTTCAGTCTTAATGCAGTTGTTTTCAAGTCTATCAATAATTTTTTTTATTCCTTTTTCGTCAGTTTCAGGGAGAAGAATTACAAATTCATCTCCCGCCCAGCGGGCAATAATATCTTCACTGCGGGTTGATTTTTTTAATAATTCAGCTGTTTTTATCAAAAGCTGATCACCTTTTTGATGACCATAAGTATCATTAAATAATTTTAAACCATTTACATCAATCATAATAACTGAAATTGGAAGTTTGCGGCTGCCGTCAAGGCGTTTCATCTCTTCTTCCAAAAATGTACGATTATATAAGTTAGTTAAATTATCATGATAACTTAAATATTGAATTTCCTGTTCCTGTTTCTTGTAATCTGTATAATCTATTCTCATACTTAAAACACAGCTGCTGTAATCAGGCATTAAGAATTTAGTTTCTTTCATTAAAAAATATTTCTTATTATTAAATTTATCTTTTGTTTCCATTATATATTCTTTATCCTCACCAGCTAAAATTTCCTCAATATTTTTTTGAGCTCTAATTTTATATTTATAGGGCACTAAATTTTCGAACATACTCTGTCCTATAAGTTCGCTTTTGCTGTAACCTGTATATTGACAGATTGACTTATTTACATTTATGATTTTTCCATATTTATCAAGCAGCAGCATTCCGGCTGGGGATTGATCAAATAATTTTTTATACTGCTTTTCTCTTATTTTTAATTTATACTGAAGATCCTCATAATAAATTCCATAAATACTAATTCCAAACAATAAGCCAGATAATCCTTTTAAAAATATTCCATATTTATTAAAAAAATCAAAGCTCATTAAATAAGGAGTCAGCAGTAGATTAAGTCCAAAAAAAGATGTTGTAAAAGCAGTAAATAATGAAACTTCATTAAATGAAAGGTCAAAAAACAATTTTGCAGATTTTAAAAAAGTGAAACCTAAATATATTAAAGCAGGAGCAGTTATAAATATTAGATTATCAAAGAAAAATCCGATAATTGATAAAAGAGCTATAATTTTAAGGTTAGTATACCAGCTTTTATTAAGTTCCTTATTAAAATATTTATGTACTGCTTTTAATAAGTACGCCCCTTCTAATAGATATAAAATAGAGGTTAATAAAATAAAAATATTATTTTGAAAATAAAAATATAATATATCAGTTAAATTTGATATAACTGAAAAAAACCAGAAAAAGGAAAAATAATATAAATATTTTTTTCTTTCTCTAAAATATAAGAATGTGAGACCCAACCAGAAAGTTATAAGTGCGGCCAGATAAATATAATTAAAACCAGCTTCTATGTAGTTTTTAAATCCCAAATTAAACACCTCGGATAAAAGTTTTTAGAATTTTTTCTATTATTTATATAATTCTACAAAACTTTTCTATTGCCTTCTTTAAGATTAAAAATTTTTATTAATTAACCAATTAGCTTGTTTAAATAAATATTATATCATATAATATTTATATATTATAAATTAAAAGTTCAGGAGTGGTTTTTTTGTCGGAATTAACAGCAGTACAGGGTAATCAAGAAATTAGAAAAAACATTATGCATCTTGCCTGGCCAGCTATACTTAGAATGTTTTTGCAGAGCATTGTAGGAGTAGTCGATGTAATTATGGTTGGGCAGCTGGGTGCATCTGCAATTGCAGCTGTCGATATAGGAAACAGGGTTGTTTTTGTATTAATTGGAACCCTGATGGCTTTAAGTATTGGTGCTACTGCTTTAGTAGCACATTATATTGGAGCAGGTAACAAAAATGAAGCAAACCACATAATGTGGCAGTCTCTTTTTAGTGGTTTTATAGCTGCTATAATCATTGGTGGACTGGGGATTCTTTTTTCTAAGGAATTAATGGGCGCAATGACCTTTTTAATGGAAGAAAATGACCCCTTTATTCTTAATCAGGGAAGTACTTATTTAAATATTGTTTTAGCCTCAATGCTTTTTGGACTGCCTATGATGGTTGTCAATGCTATACTGCAGGGTATAGGTGATATGAAAACACCACTTTATATAATGTTTATTAGTAATGTAGTTAATGTTTTATTTAATTATCTTCTTATTTTTGGAATTGGGATTTTTCCTGCTCTGGGGGTAGCAGGTGCGGCACTGGGCAGCGGTATCGGAAGATTTATAGGCTTTTTAATCGGAATTACAATTTTAATTAAAGGTGAAAAAGGTATTAAATTAGATCTGGAAGTTATTGAACTTAAGCTTGATTTCGAGATTATAAAGGATATTTTAATAATTGGAATTCCGGCTGCTGTAGAACAGTTTGCTCGTCAGAGCAGCCAAATTATTTATACAGCACTGGTCGCCGGTTTAGGAACAGCTACTATAGCTGCTAATGCGGTAACAATGAATGTTTCTTCTCTTTCTTTTATGCCCGGCTTTGGTTTTGGAATGGCTGCAACCACTTTAGTTGGACAGAGTCTGGGAGCTGAGAAAAAAGATTTAGCAGAAAATTATGCTAAACAGTCTTCCTATTTAACAGTGCTTTTAATGACTGCTGCTTCCATAGCAATGTATATTTTTGTTGAACCGATTGTAAATTTATATACAGATGATCCGGCTGTTATCAATATGGCGGTCTCTGCTCTTAAAATATTTATACTTTTCCAGCCGCTTCTGGGCTTATATATGGTATTAGCTGGAGCACTCAAGGGTGCTGGAGATACAAAATGGGTAATGTATTTTACGATCATCGGAAACTGGGGTGTTCGCTTAGTTTTAAGTTATCTTTTAGGATTAAGAATGGGAATTGGTTTAAATGGCTTCTGGCTTGCAATGGGAATTGAGGTTAGTTTTAGAACAGTGCTGATAATCTGGAGATTTATTTCTGGCAGGTGGAAAAATCTAGATGTAGTTAATATCAAAAAAAAGAAAATTGATGAAATAATAGAAGATTAATAATTAAAATGAATAATATAATTAAATACAGCTTTAGACAGATAAAACTCCCGGATAATTAAAAATCATATTACCCGGGAGTTATGAATTTAACTGCTGTATAATTTTTCTGCAGTATCTTTAAGTAAATTAAAATTTGCTAATTTGTTAAGCCAGTCAGTTGATATGGAGCTGTATCCATAATAAGCTCCAGCAAGCTGTCCTGTTATGGCAGCAACTGTATCTGCATCATCACCCAAATTTGCAGCTTTCAGCACTGCATCAGCAAATGAATTGCTGTTTAAAAATGACCAGAGACTGGCTTCTAAACTATGTATTACAAAACCATCAGATTTAATCTGACTTCTTTCCTTTGTAAAAGCCCCATTAACAGCTTTAATAACTCTCTCGTCCAAATTAAGATCAACTGCTGTATCCTTAATCACCTTAATTTTAAAGGCCTTCATTTTAATTCTAGAATTAATAAACTGCTGCAGTAAGCCGCCAAAATACCGACAGCTGTCAACAGCCATTTTATTGTTATGAGTTGTTAAGGAACTTTCCCCAGAATATTTAATCGCTGCTTCAAAATCATCTCTAAAAAAAATTGGAACAGGGGCTAATCTCATTAGAGAGCCATTACCGGCAGCTCTATCTCTTTCCGGCGGCAGCTCTCCATTTTCCTCAAAATATTCAAGTGATCTGGCTGTATTTACACCAATATCAAAACATTTTCCAGTTGAACTTAAATATCCTTCTTTATACCATTTGAGATATCTCTGCAGCTGATCTTGAGGGTCATAACCCTTTCGGCTTAAGCTTTCTGCCAGACAGAGAGCCATCGAAGTGTCATCAGTCCAGTATCCAGCTTCAAGTCCGTGCGGCCCACCAGCTCTCATATCCTTAACTTCTTCAAAACTTCCTCTTTTTTTAAATTCAACTGCTGCTCCAAGAGCATCACCAATAATTAAGCCGAAAAATGCACCAAATGCTTTATCTTTTCGTTCTTTTTCAATTTCCCGCATTAATTTTTGATTATCAGATGGAGTTTGAGCCATTTAAATCACTCCTTATTTTCCCAGGATCTTTTTTATTTTTTTGGTTGCATCTAAGAGAGGACTAACAGAATCATCATAATTTACAGTATCAATTAATAAAGAAATAAGTTTTGACATATCAACTTCTTCAAACCACTCTGCATCCTTAAATTTCTGCGGCACATAGGTTAAATTGGTCGAAAATAGTTTAGTAATATAGCCCTTTTCATAATAATGGTTCATTTTTTGTATACCATTGGTAAAGAAAGTAAAAGTAACAGCTACATAAACATCGCGCGCATTCTTCTTTTTCAGTTCTTTTGCAATATCAAAAACCGAGCCACCTGAGGCTATCATATCATCAACAATTAAAATATCTTTACCCTCTACCTCAGCTCCCATATACTCATGCTGAATAATTGGATTCCTGCCGTCAACAATTTTTTTATAGTCTCTGCGTTTATAAAATAAACCTACATCAAGCCCTAAAACACTGGCATAATAAATTGCTCTGTCCATTGCACCTGTATCAGGAGAAATAACCATCATTTGATCTTTATCAAAACAAATTTGATCATCTACTTTATGCATTGCTTTAATAATTTGATAGGTAGAATGCAGGCTTTCAAAACCTGTCAGCGGGATAGCATTCTGCACTCTGGTCTCATGGGCATCAAAAGTAAATATGTTTTCTACACCTAAATTTTCCAGTTCCTGTAAAGCCATTGCACAATCTAAAGATTCTCTGCTGTTTCTTTTGTCCTGACGGCTCTCATATAAAAGCGGCATAATAACATGAATGCGTCTTGCCTTACCTGCAATTGCCGATATTAGACGCTTAATATCCTGAAAATGTTCATCAGGACTCATTCGGTTTTCAACTCCAAACATATTGTAAGTAACATTGTAATTACCAATATCAGCTAAAACATAAATATCTTTGCCCCGGATTGATTCTTTGAGATGTCCCTTTGCTTCCCCATTAGCAAAACGAATAATCTCACTATCAATAATATAAGAATCTTTAAGTTCATCTACATGATATTCACTACAGCTGTCAGCAAATTGCTCTCTTCTTCTCTTAACTATATACTCGTCAATTTTTTGCCCCAGCTCTTTACAGCTTTCATGAACAATAATTCCCAGCTGTCCAAATGGTATCTTTGTTATTTTCTGATCTTCCACTTTAATAATAGCACCTCATTTATATATTATTTTCTTATCCCCTAATAATATTTCAAGATTTATTGATTAATTCCTCTTTAATCTGCTCAATAAAAGGAAGTTTATATATTGTCTATATTCACACATTGATATATTATTCCAGTTAAAATATAATTTAACTTATACTAAAAACACTATAAAAGCTCTGGCCAGGCCTAAAAAGACAAAAAACCCAAAAACATCTGTAACAGTTGTTAAAAAAATAGCTGATGCCAGTGCTGGATCAATACCAAATGACTGCAGAGCAAGGGGAATTAAAAACCCAAACATACCTGCTATCAGTAAATTAAGGATCATTGCTAAAAAGATAATTAAACCTAAATAATAATTGCCATACATCAAATATAAAATAAAACCTGTAACTAAACCGGTTGCTGCACCATTAATTATACCTACCAGTGCTTCTTTAAATAGTAATTTCCAGTTATCTTTAAAATCAATTTCGCCTAAAGCAATACCTCTAATAACTATCGAAAGAGTTTGAGTTCCTGCATTTCCTCCCATTCCAGCAACTATAGGCATTGCAGCAGCAAGAGCTACCACCTGAGAAATAACATCTTCAAATAAAGCCACTGTAAAAGTAGCTAAAAATGCAGTGGCCAGGTTAATAAACATCCAGGGCAGCCTGCTTTTTACTGATTCTAAAACAGTTGCATCAGTTTTTTCTTCTTCATCCACACCGTGCATCTTATATAAATCCTCGGTGTTTTCTGCTTCAATAACATCAATAATATCATCAACTGTAATTATTCCAATTAATATCCCACTCTTATTAATTACAGGTATTACAGTTAAGTCATATTTAGCAACCTGCTGGGCAACGATTTCCTGGTCAACATCTGCAGTAACCTTAACAATATTATCATCCATTAATTCTTCTAACTTGTTTTCATCAGCTGAGCTTAAAATATCTCTTAAATCAACACTTCCCACCAGTTTTTTATTATTATCAGAAATAAAAATAGTGTCAATAACTTCAGTATCAGGAGCAATATTTTTTAATTTTTGTAAAGCCTCTGTAGTGGTCAAATTTTTATTTAGCAGCAAATATTCAGTGGTCATTATTCCACCGGCAGATTCTTTATCATATCCCAGCAGATTTTTTACTACTAAAGCATCATCCTGCTTCATATGCCGAAGCAGTTCTTTTCTTTTCTGAATAGGTAATAATCCTAATATATCAGTAATATCATCAGCTGCCATATGAGAAAAAATCTCAATTATTTCCTCAGAACTTTTTGATTTTAAAATATCAATCTGCAGTTCTTTTTCAGATTCCTCGAAAATATCTGCTAGATCTTCAGTCTCCAGTAATTTAGTAAAATCATATATTTCAGAGGCTTCTAAGTCAGAGAGAGCTTCAGCAATATCAATTGGGTGATTATCTTCAATCCATTCTTCTTTAACTAGCTCTTCTTTATCTAGATATTTATTTATCTCTTTTTTTAAATTATCTATTTTTTCTACCATTTAATCACCTCTTTTAAAAAATAATCTTTAGAAGATGTAGGTACCTAATATTCCTGCAATGCCTCCGATCACAACGGCTAAAATTAAACTCTTTTTTACTGATAAATTGAAATAATTAGTCATTAAACCTATTATTACCCCAATCAGGGCATAATAAAATAAATTAGACAAAATATCACCTCCGACCAGTAAAAATAATATTTAAACATCTATTTTTAATTATAACAGCAATTGTAGTTAGATAAAAGTATTTGAAAATAAAATTTTAGATAAAAATATTTATAAATTTATATTTATATTTAGATAAATCACTATTTTTTTGGCTGTGAAAATTATGGAATCTATGTTATAATGAAAATGATTTAAATTTATACTAATATATGAAAGGGCTGTTAAGTTGTGGCAGAAGATTCTAATTTAAAAGATTTATTAGCTAAATACAGTGAGATAATAGAATTTAAAGCAGGAGAAGAGTTGTTCGATTATGATCAAAAAGCAGATAAAATCTACTTTATTTTAAGCGGCTTAATAAGAGAGTTTATCAAAGATAATCAGCAGGAAATTGAAATTAAACGTAATAAAAATGGAGATTTTATAGGAGAAACTGCTTTTACTGCTGAAAAATATAGTTCTAAAGCAGAGGCATATCTGGATTCAAAACTATTAAAGTTTAAGGTTTCTGATTTGAAAAAGATAATGAAAAAGAATAATGATTTTGCAAATAAAATGATCAATAATCTTTCGAATTATATTGTCAGGCTTCATAATAAAGACCAAATTCGGCTGAGACCTATTACAGAAATTGATAAAAAGATTAAAGCCGAAAATGAAATTAAAGAAACTATTGCTGCCAAAAGTAAAAAAATAAAATATATTAATAAAGCTGCTGAAAAAATAAAAACGGTAAAAGATTTTTATTTAACAGGACACAGCAGTTATAGTAAAAAAGCTAAAAAAGGTGATCAATATTATCTTTATGATAAAGAAACAAAATGTCCGGTCTGTTCTGCTGAAATACAGGTCAAAAAAATTAGAAATTCAAGACTTAGAATAGAGGAAATTAGAGAAGATTTAAGGCCCCTTTATAAGAATTTCAACCTTTATTATTATAATGTTTTATCCTGTCCTGACTGTCTTTTTACAGCTAGAAGAAAAGATTTTTTTGATTTTTCTAAAAGCAAAAAGAAAAAAATAAAAAATAATTTCAAAAATATAATTTCTGATCAACTGGGTGATGACTTTAAGATTGAATACAGTGCTCCCCGAACAATTAATGAAGTATTAGATGCCCACTATCTTGCTTTAAGCCTTTATGATTATATTGATTTTGATGCTGATAAAAAAGCTTTTTTATGGCGGGAAATAAGCTGGATTTATGAAGATCTTGAGGAAGACCAATTGTCTAAAAAAGCTTCTTTTAAGGCTTTAGAAAACTTAGAAGAATTTTATTTCAAAGATGACAGCAGCAGTTCTAAAAAAGAAAGTGCTAATATAAGTCTTTTATTAGCAGTTTTATATTATAAGCATGATCAAAAGCAGAAAGCCTTACCCCTGCTTGATGATTTAATCAGAGATGCCAGAGTTAATCTCAGACAAAAAAATAAGGCCAGAGACTTATTTTTGAAAATAAGAAAAGAAAATAAAAAATAGAAATTTTAAAGTGCGGAGTTAATCCGCACTTTTTTTATTAGCTAGGAAATTATACCTAATGGTTTGTTGGGGATAACATTTTCGGTTTCATAATTTCCGCTATCAACAAAATATAACCTTAATGTATTACAGATGTCCGAAGGACATTTTGTTCCTGAAATTATAAATTTAAATGTGATATCAATTCTTCCTGATTACTCAGACTAAAGCTTCCCGCCTCAAGCTTCCAGTACTGTGCAGAATTAGAAATACTGCTGATATAAGAAATCAGATGAGGGTGACAGCTTAAAATAAAAATCTGATGTTCCTCAGCTAAATTAGAAATTATTTCAGCTGTATTATAAAGGTGCTCTCTGTCAAAGTTAACCAGAGAATCATCGAGAATTATAGGTAAAGCAGGCTTAATTTCTTTGATTCTGCTTATTCTAACAGCTAAAAATAACTGTTCTAAACTTCCCTGACTCATATTTTTAACACTCTCAACCTTTTTTCCATCTCCAGTTATTGTTTTAAAATCTGTTTTTTCCAGTTCAGCTGTAGTTTTTAGCTCCTGATAATACTCGCTGCTGATTTTAGCTAATATTTCAGAGGCTGGTTTTAATAATTCTTTTTCTGCTTTTGCAATCATTCGGGATCTCAATTTTTTTAAAACCAAATAAACACTTTTATTTACCGCATATCTTTGTGCTTTTTTCTCCAAGTTATTTTGAGCCTGATTAATTTTATGCTGAGATTTTTCAATTTTGGTAGAGCTGGCAAGTTCTTTTACTTCATTGTTTAAAGTAGTTATTTTTTCTTCCAGATTTTCTTTTTTCTTTTTAAGTGAATTTAATTTCTCAAAAATTAATTTTTTTTCTTTTTCTACCTTTTCTGGATTTGAAAATTTTTGATAGAAGTTAATAAAAGATTGATAATATTTGTTTTTATCCTGATTTATAGTTTTTAAAGCAGACTCGGTTTTTTCAGTAGCATTTAAAATATATTTAAGTTTTGACTTGTAATTTTTATAAGCAGCTGCTGTCTCTTCCAGTTCATATAGTAAATTTAAATCCTGAATTATATTATCACTTTTTGAAATCAGCTGATTTTTATCTGAATGATTGGAATTAAAATTAACATTTAAATATTCAGCAGAGCTTTTGATTAGATCCAAAATAGCCTCTAATTCTATTTCTAAATTATTTTTCTGTTGTTCATTTTCTTTTTCTTCTATCTTTAAGTTGTTATATTTTCTTTTTTTATCTCTGATCTCTCGTAAATAATGATTTAAAAAAGAAAAATTACCCTCTAAATTGAGACCCAGCATTTGAGCATAGTTATTTAAACTCGATTTTATTTTAGTTAACTCTTCTTTTTTTTCAGCTAATTCAGAGTTTAAAGTTTTCAGCTTTTTTTCTTTAACCTGGATATTATTTTTTAATTCATCTTCTTTTTCCATCATTATTTTAGAACTTTTATAATTTGAGCTGTAATAAATATACCCGGCTAAGGCTGAAATTAAAGAAAGATATATAAGCTGACTATAATTTATAAAAAATGAAGATGCAAGAATCAATAAAGAAAATGCTAAAATTAAATAGCTGTTTTTTAAAACAGCAGAAGGAGTTCTGAAATTTAATTCAGCTAAATCAGATTTATTTTCTTCAATATCAAATTTGAGACCTTTAATATTTTCTCTAATATCTTTTATTTCTGAATTTAAATCAGAAAAATTTCCTAAATTCTGCTTTAACTCCTGTTCTTTAATTAAATCTAATTCAATCTCTTTTAAGCTTTTTAGTGGTTCACTCCACTGGGAATTAATTTCTTCCAAATCTGCAATTAGGAGTTGATAATTATTGTTTATTTTATTTTTCTGTGAATAATAATTTTCTATTTTCTCTTTTAAAAAATCTTCTTTCTGCTTAAATTTTTTAATTTTCTGGCTCTGTGAATCAATAAACTCTAAAAAATCATTTAATTTATTATCTAATTTTTGTTCAGGCAGAATCTCCTGGTCATTATAATCTTGATTATTAAAAACTGCATTTTTTAGTTCTATTTCTAATTTTTTAATCTCTTCTAAAGTAGAATAATTATTTTTTAATAAATCAAGCAGTATATATTTATATTCACAGTCGGTAATTTTTATCCTGGTTTCCTTTAGCTCAGCCTGACTTTCTTTCAACTTTTCTCTTTTTCGATTAAAGTCTTTTATTTCTAAAAGAGCCCGGTCTCTAAGCTCTTCTGCTTCTTTGATTTCATTAAAATAGGGTTTAAATGAGGCTACAGCCGGGTCTCCTAATAAGCCGCCAATATTTTTGGCTTGATTAAGATATTTATCTGCGATTTCCGGAACTTTAACTAATTCAGACATGCCCGCTCCAAGCAGAATAGAAAATAGACGTTTTCTCTGCTTTTTCCCTTTTGCTATTTTAGATAACTGCTGTAATTCATCTAAACTAATTGTAAATAACTGCTGATAACTCATCTGATCAAGATTATTGAACAGTTCAGCAGCAGGAAGTTTATTTTTTGCTTGATCAAAAACTCTGGGTGCTGCAAAACCTTCTAAAAATAAATTGTAATTCTCATTTTCCCTTTTTAATTGAGCTTCTATGTAATATTGATTTTTAGCAGGAGGGATTGAATTATCCTGTGGCAGGCCATAAGGTAGATAGCGGAGCAGTTTTAAAAATGTACTTTTTCCTGCCCTATTTTTCCCGCCGACAACGACCAAATTTTTAGATAGACTATTTAAATTTTGGTTATTAAATATACCAAAATCACGAATATAAATATTTTTGTAATGCATTTAATCTCCATCCTCTAATAACTCAGAAATAATGATTTTTTTTGCTTCTTCTAAAATTTCCTGCTGCAGATCTTGATCAGCATAAAATTTATAATTTGCCCTATCTTCTGCTTCTGGATTACCAGACCAGATATCTCCCCATTCAGCCAGAAGCTCTTCCTTTAAATCCTCATCTGATAAAAAATCATCAATTAAATTATCTAAATTCTGGTATAAAGGGTTATTGTCTATAATTTTATCCAGATCAGTTAAGCTTTTAGCTGTTCTTAAATATATAGAATGAAGCTGAAAATATGGATTTCCTTTTAGATACTGAGTTCTAAATTCATTCAGCAGAGTTTCTTCTAATTCTTCCCTGTTGGCTCTGACATATTTATGCAGTTTTGTTCTACCTTTAATAATTAATCTGGTGATTACTGCCTTTATTTTATAATTTCTGTTAGAGTTATCTTTTTTTATTTCTGCTAATAGTTGATTAATTCTTTTCTCCAATAAAAGCTGCAGCTGGCTAATATTTTCAAGTTCTTCCTCATTTTCTAAGTTAATTTCCAGCTGCTTGAAAATAACAGGTGCCAGTGGTATAAATTTTTTTGCTGTATTTAAATTAGCATCCACCTCTACTAAAACCGCACCTTTATCTCCTTCTTCATTAATGTTATGACCCTGTATTGTACCAGCAAAGCAAACAGCAGGTTGGTTATTGAGCTGCTGATACTGATGAAGATGACCTAAGGCCCAGTAATGAATATCTTCTTTGCTCAATAAATCGCTTTTATTAACCGGGACATAGTGCTTATTATTTTTATTTAAGCCAGTATGTAATAAAGCGAGATTAAATACTGAGCGGTCAGGGACTGTGTAAAAATTATACATGGTTCTCGATTCAAATTTATGTCTATAGGACTGCCCCAAAATTCGAGCAGCTAAATTTCTATTTTTATAGTGTTTTTTAACCTCAACTTTTTCACTGGAAAAATAATGAACATTTTGAGGAAGCTCAAAGACTTCATTTTCTACTCCAGCTGGATCATGATTACCAGAGATAAGATAAACTTCTATCCCTTTTTCATTTAAGTACCGGCATTGTTCTAAAAAAAAGCGGCTCGATTTTATTGATCTAGCCTCTCTATCATAGAGATCTCCTGCAACTATTATAAAATCCACTTTTTCATTTACAGCCAGCTTAACTAAATTTTTAAAGGCTATATTAGTTGCGTTTTTTAAAATTTGCTGAAGCTGATCATCTTTTGAGTTTTCAAAACTAAGTTCTTTTCCCAGATGTATATCTGCTGAATGTATAAATTTAATTGCTTCTGACATAGCTGCCTCCATTTATAATCATTACAAATCTAAAGTTTAACTGTAATCTCTTTCAGTTCGATTTTCCCATTTAACAAAAAACCAGCTGAAAACAAAAATCTGTATTGTTATTTCTGGAATTTGGACTAGGTGTTCAGCTAAAGAAATTTTTGTATAAATCATTCCTTCAATTGAGCCCGGTATAGGTGCCACCGAACCGATTAAAGAAAAACCCCAGATCAAGAAAAAAAGCTTAATCCAGTTATATTCACTTTTAATAATAGTATTATAAAAAGGATATAAAATAAAAGCAAAAAAAGCTCCTCTGAAAATCTGAAAAAGAGGAGCCAGATTTACAATAGTTGAATCCAGGGACCTGAAGTTAGAGACCTCATTCATTTTAATAAAAGCAGCGGCATAATTGTCAAAATTCATAAAAACCACACCAATAAAAATATAGGTGATTACATGGACTAAAATAAAACGAATTGTAAAATAAATAAATTTTTTGGACGGTTTCAGCATTTTATTTATCATCCTCTTCAAAACTCTGACCAAAAGTCATTTCCTCTGCCAGATCACCAATATAGGGCAGTTTATAGACTTCCCCATTATAAGCCTTATACATTAATAAAAACCAGAGAACTGTTCCCAAAAATGTAATCAGAGAAGAAATTAATATTCCCAGTACAGGTATTACAAGTACCAGAGATGAAATAATAAATAGAGAAAAAAAGGTAATTAAAGACTGCATCGCATGAAAACGAACATGATTATTTTCTTTTTCTAGAAAAAGAAAAATTAAACCTGTAACCCAGATACCGGCATAGGCCAGTATGGCTTCTACATTTTCGTCCAGACCGAGACTGGTTTTTTTATGATACATAATTTTGAGATTATTATCTAAAAGATAATATCTCTCCCCCCTATTTCTGTATTTTTTATTCAGAAAATTATATTTTTTCTTATATCTTTATTTTAACATAAATCCATAAATTTAAAAAGTAATTTAATACTGCAGTTTAAAACATGAAAAAAACTGCCTGTGTAAAATAACAGACACAGGCAGTTTTTATCTTTATTTTATTAAATTAATAATCGAGTTATTCTAATTCTAAGATCAGTTCTCCTGATTCAAGCTGCTGGCCGGCTGCAGCATGAATTGCAGCAACAGTCCCATCAGCTGGAGCAGTTATATTGGTTTCCATTTTCATGGCTTCCATAATAACAAGACTTTCATTTTCCTTAACTTCCTGCCCTTCTTCCACTAATATCTCAACTATATTACCGGGAAGACTTGCTCCAATTTCCATTTCATTTTTAGGATTGGCCATCTGCTTAGCAGAAGAATCAGCAGCAGCTGTACTTGCCTCATCATAAATTTTAATTTCTCTTCTAAACCCATTAACTTCAAAAGCAAGTCTGCGGAAACCCTGATCATCAACTTTTCCAATTTCTAAGAGCTTAACAACAAGGGTCTTACCTTCTTCAACCTTAATTTCACTTGTTTCTCCCTCACGCAGAGCATGGAAATAAACATCACTTCCCATATGGCTTAAGTCACCATATTCTTCCATGTAATCTAAATAATCCTTATAAACCTTAGGATATAAAGCATAAGCTAAAAGTTCCTTTTGAGTAGGTTGAAAATCATATTCTTCTTTTAACTCTGCCTCAGCTGCGTCAAAATTAAAGTCTTCCATTAATGTACCGGGTCTAACAGTTATTGGATCTTCACCTTTAAGAACCAGCTGCTGCAGGTCTTCTGGAAAACCTCCGGGTGGCTGTCCGAGCATTCCTTTAAAATAGGCTTCTACCGAATCAGGAAAAGCCATATTTTTAGCTTTCTCACAGATATTATCCGGTGTCAGATCATTTTTAACCATAAAGATTGCCAGATCTCCTACAACTTTAGAAGAAGGTGTAACCTTAGGAATATCACCGAGCATAAAGTTGACCTTGCGGTACATCTCCTTAAATTCCTTAAAGCGGTGACCCAGCCCAACACTTTCTACCTGTGGTTTTAAGTTAGAATACTGTCCTCCAGGAATCTCATATTTATAGATTTCTGCAGTTCCAGATTTTAATTCAGATTCAAACTGAGAATAAACAGGTCTGACTGCACCCCAGTAGTTTGAAATTTTCTGAATGTCTTCTATTTCCATTTCAGGATCACGATAGGAGTTGGTTAAAGCAGCAACAATTGAATTAAGTGGCGGCTGACTTGTTAACCCGGCCATAGTATTAAAGGCAGTATCTACAATATCTACTCCGGCTTCTGCAGCCATTAGTAGTGTTGCCCCACCATTACCACTTGTATCGTGAGTATGAAGATGTATTGGAATTGATATTTCTGCTTTTAAAGCCTTAATCAGTTCATAGGCAGCATAAGGTTTTAGTAGACCGGCCATATCTTTAATTCCCAGGATATGAGCTCCCATCTCTTCAATTCCCTTTGCTAAATCCAGATAATAATCTAAATCATATTTATCTCTCTCATCATCTAAGATATCACCTGTATAACACATTGATACCTCAGCAATTTTACCCTGTTTAACAACTTCATCGACAGAAACTTCCATACCCGGCAGCCAGTTTAGAGAGTCAAAAATTCTAAAGACATCTATTCCCGCTTCTGCCGCTTCTGCTACCAGACTGCGGATTACATTATCCGGGTAATTTTTATAGCCTACACCATTGGATCCTCTTAAAAGCATCTGGAATAAAATATTGGGTATTTTATCACGCAGGCGCTCAATTCTCTCCCATGGTGATTCTTTTAAAAATCTGTAGGAAACATCAAAGGTAGCTCCTCCCCACATTTCAAGTGAGAATAAGTTCTTAGCCAGATGAGAAGTTGCCTCTGCTATTTTTTCCATATCCACTGTTCTCATTCTGGTCGCCATCAGTGACTGATGAGCATCTCTGTAGGTAGTATCTGTTAAAAGAATCTCTTCTTTTTCTTTTATCCACTCAACTACAGCTTCCGGACCACCCTGATCTAAGATCTGCTTTGTACCTTCAAGTCCATCAATTTTTTCAAATTCAGGCACCTTTGGCACATCAAATTCGGGCTTTTTACCTCTGGTTTCATTAACAATTTTTTCTCCCAGATAACTTAAAATCTTCTGCTCCTGATCAGAACCGGGTACAATATCCAGTAATTCAGGATTATTAGTAATAAAACCTGTATCACAGGTACCCTTTTTGAATTCCTCATGGTTTAAAACATTTATCAAAAAGGAGGCATTGGTTTTGACACCTCGAACCTTCATTTCCTCTATTGAACGCATTGCCTTTCTGATAGCATCTGGAAAAGATCTGGACCAGGAAATTGTTTTCACCAGCAGACTATCATAATAAGGATTAACTATAGCTCCAGTATAACCATTACCACCATCAAGCCGGATACCATAACCAGAACCAGTACGGTAGTGGTCCAGTCGACCTGTATCAGGAATAAAGTTATTGGAAGGATCCTCAGTTGTCACCCTGCACTGAATTGAATAACCATTCATTTTAATCGATTCCTGGGAAGGAATATTAACCTCTTCTGAATCGAGTCTGTATCCTTCAGCAATTAAAACCTGACTTTGAACAATATCAATTCCAGTTACCATTTCACTGACAGTATGTTCAACCTGAATTCTTGGGTTAACCTCAATAAAATAATGATTATTATATTTATCTACCAGAAATTCTACTGTTCCAGCATTTTTATAACCTGCTCCCTCACATAACTTGAGAGCATCCTGCAGAATTTCTTCTCGTTTTTGATCACTTAAAGCAACTGCTGGTGTAAACTCTACAATTTTCTGGTGGCGCCTCTGAATGGAGCAGTCTCTCTCAAATAAATGCACCAGATTACCGTGTTCATCACCTAAAATCTGAACCTCAATATGTTTTGGGTCATCCAGATATCTTTCTACAAAAATATCATCAACCCCAAAGGCCTTGCGTGCTTCTTCTTTGGCATCTCTAAATTGAGCAATTAATTCATCATCAGAGCGAACTATTCTCATTCCACGTCCACCACCACCGGCAGCAGCTTTGAGCATTAGAGGATAGCCATGCTTTTCGGCAAATTTTTTGATTTCATCCTCTTTTTTAATTGGTTTTTCTAAACCTGGAATTGTAGGTACTCCAAATTCCTGTGCCAGAATCTTGGACTTAATCTTATCACCTAACTTATCCATTACCTCTGCATCAGGTCCAATAAATTTAATTCCGGCAGCCTCACACTGACGAACAAATTCGGGGTTTTCTGACAGAAAACCATAGCCAGGGTGAATTGCATCTACATCTTTTTTAAGGGCTAAATCAATAATTTCATCAATAGCCAGATAAGCTTCAATTGGTCCTTTGTTATTTCCAATCTGATATGCTTCATCTGCTTTGGTTCTAAAGAGGGCGGTTCTGTCCTCCTCAGAATAAATTGCTACAGTTCTAATGCCCAACTCCTGACAGGCTCTAATTACTCGAATTGCTATTTCTCCACGATTGGCCACTAAAACTCTCTTAAACTTTTTCGACATTCTCTAATCTCCCTTCTTTAATTCTTTAATAGTATAAAGTGTTTATATTTAATAAAATTCTACCCGAAAAATCAGGTAGAAGTTATTAATAAAGTATTTTCAGCTGTCAAAAATATTTTGCGCAAAAAGCTGTTAAAACTTTGTATTTATTTATATTCTTTTATAGTATACCATAATTACAGGATAAAATCTAATTAAAGCCTATATTAATAATTTTTTGAATTATCTTTTATTTCTACTGTTTTGAAAAAGCAGCAGAGCACCAATGGCAATTAAAACTACAGGAGTTATATAATTTAAATAATCCAGTTCCTGAATAAAGTCATTATTATCCACAAAGATTACAAAGAGCCCTAAAATAATTAAGGATCCAGCAGGATAAATCGGCCAGTCCCATTTTTCAAAAGCACTGGTGTGGATTAATATAATTAAAAAAGCAAGGCCAAGCATAACAAAGAAAAACCCACCACCAAGATTTTTAATAAAGTCTATTCTTTCCAGATCTGAAAATAAAGCAATAGCCAGCAGTATTGATCCTGGAATTAAAAAACCAATATTTCTGTAATGTTTTCTGGCTCCAAGCATAAAGTAAGTAAAAATAAAACCTCCGCCTAAAAGATAAAGAAAAATATCATCACTGATTAAGTTTAAGGTGTTTAACAGAATAAAAATACCAATCACAATTAATAAAATTCCTGACTTCTTTTTATCCATTTTGATCCCCCCACAGTTTATTAATTATAAACTAATTATAACAGAATCTTATTAATAAGTTAAATATTTAATTTTAATTAAGTGAAGGATTATTTTTTTATTTAGAGAATATAATATATAGACAGCAGAATTTAAAGTCCAAAGGATGTAGTTATTTATGCAAATAAAAACTAAAATTAAAGAATTAGAAGCAGAAATTAAAAATTCAAAAATTTACAACTCTAAAATCTGGTTATTTTTAAGAAAGGTTTACCAGGAATCTAAAGAAAATGATATTTTAATTCAGGCAATGGGTATGGTTTATATGACCCTCCTGTCGATAGTACCTTTTTTACTCTTCTTATTTTATATTATGACCTTATTTGACTTTTTTGAACGATTTGATTCGATTTATAAGCAGCTTCAGTCAGTACTCTTAAATAACTTAGCTGCTGGTACTGGAGAAACTATTTTGAATTATCTGGAAATGTATATCTTTAATGTTGATATAGAACAGCTGGGAGCAATTAGTTTCTTTTCCCTTGTAATGTTAATTGTTTTTATGCTGGCCAGAATCGAAGTTACTTTTAACCAAATCTGGAATGTTAAAGATCACAGAGATATAATTATGAGGTTTGTTTCTTTCTGGACTTTCATTACTCTTGGTACTTTCATAATTACACTTTTATCAAGTATGACTTTTGTAATAATCGAACGTTATCTAGGTATGTGGCTGGAAGATGCAGAAATGAGCCAGAATAATTTATTTAATTATTTTCTTTTCTCTTTAAACTTTTTTGTCTTTATTCTGGCTTACTATTTGATACCCAACACTAAAGTTGAACCTCTTTCGGCTCTGGTCTCCGGTGTTTTTAGTGGTATTTTATTTATTTTAAGCAAAAATCTGTATGCGATATATGTTCAAAATGTAATTGCCTACAGTTATGAAAGGCAGATTTATGGCTCTTTGTCATTTTTCCCTTTCTTTTTAATCTGGCTTTATTTAATCTGGTTAATTGTATTGATCGGAGCTGTCATTTCGTATGTCTTTCAAAATAGAGATAAACTTAAATATCTAAATACTGAAAATAATTTAAACCAAAATATAAATGCGCTTATACCAATTGCTATTTTAGTTGCCTTGTATAAAAATTTTAATGATAAAAATGCACCAGCTCTTAACTTTGTTCAAATCCAGAATAAAATTAAAATGCCTGCCAAAAAATTGGAAACTGCACTGAGTGAATTAAAAAAACATCATTTAGTTGCTGAAAATGAAGAGGGCCAATATATACCCCAGAAAGCAGCAGACACTTTAAATCTCTGGGAATTATATCAGTATAATTTTATTAAACAAAATTTAAATATAGAAGGTGTTTTTAAAGACCAGGAAATGCAGAAACTTTACGAAAAGATAAAAACAGAAGAAAAGAAAAGTTTTAAAAGCTTAAAATTTGTCGATTTTTTGAATTAATTTTACTAAAGACTTTAAATTTGCAATTATTTATGCTACAATTATTGATTGTGTCAGGCATTATGCATTAAGGAGGAATTTAAATGGTTAAAAAAGCTAATAACGAAAATAATGATAACCAGAATGACGGTACTGAAGAAGACCAAGACTTAGATCTTTCTATTCCTGATGGAGCCGGTATTGACGATTCCGTACGAGTTTATTTAAAAGAAATGGGTAAAGTTGATCTGCTTGACAAAGAGGAAGAAGTTGAGCTTGCCAAAAGAATTGAACAGGGTGATCAGGAAGCGCGAGCTAAGCTGACTGAAGCCAATCTGAGGCTTGTTGTAAGTATTGCTAAAAAATATATAGGACAGGGCATGTCTTTCCTTGATTTAATTCAGGAAGGAAACAAAGGTTTAATGAAGGCAGTTGAAAAATTTGATTACACTAAGGGCTATAAGTTCAGCACCTATGCCACCTGGTGGATCAGACAGTCTATCACTAGAGCTCTGGCTGATCAGGCAAGAACTATTAGAATACCTGTGCATATGGTAGAAACTATGAACAAATTAAGAAGAATTGAAAAAAGACTTAAAAAAGATTTAGAAAGAGAACCAACTTTAGAAGAAATCGGTGAAGAAATGAATATGGAGCCGGAAAAAGTACTGGAAATTCAGAAACTGGCAATGAATCAGCAGCCTACTTCTCTTGACACTCCTATTGGTGAAGAAAAAGACAGCCATTTAAAGGACTTCATTGAAGATCAGGATGCACCGGCACCTGAAATGCTTGCTTCTTCTGAGCTTTTAAAAGATCAACTGGAAACAGTACTTGATACTTTAACTGATAGAGAAAAGCGAATTATTAAATTAAGATTTGGACTTGAAGATGGACGTCAGAGAACTTTAAAAGAAGTTGGCAGTCAGTTTGGAGTAACCAGAGAAAGAATCAGACAGATTCAAGCAAAGGCACTAAGAAAACTCAGACACCCAACCAGAAGCAAAGAATTAAGAGGTTATTTAAACAATTAGACATTTTTTGGGCAGCGGTTTTAGTTTTGGATAGTCAATAAAAATTAAAAAAATTAAGGCTGAATTACTGTTTTAAAGACAGTGTGATTCAGCCTCTTTTTTTATTTAAAATATACTTCACTAAAATTTTAGCTCATTTTTTTCAATAAAAGAAGAAATTAGATCAAATAGAAATTCAATATTTTTCTCTTTTTCCCTGAAATTTTGCTGCAGCAGCGGAATATTGGTCTGCAGCATAGCAAAAAGCCGATATAAATCCTGATTATCATTTTCTAACTTTATTTTAAACTCCTTTTCCAGAATAATAATAAAGAGTTCATATATTTGATTGATTACAGTATTCGGAAATCTAATCCGTTTGAATTTTTCAGTCTGCTCTTCTTGATCAATTTCCAGATCATTAATTATATATCGAAAAAGTTCTCTAACAATTGATTTTTTCTTCTTCATTTCGGAGTAAAGAACTTCAATAAAATTTTCTAAATAATTTTTTTCAGTCTTTTTACAGTTTTCTTTTAAAATCTGATAGGTCTCTTTCCAGCTTTCTTCAAAAACTCCAATATACAACTCCCATTTATTTGGATAATAATTATATAAAGTTCCAACAGCTATACCAACTTCTGAAGCAATTTGCCGCATACTGACATTCTGATATGGGTTTTCCTGAAAGAGTTTTAAAGATGTTCTGGTAATCTCTTCCTCTAAATTTTCAATGATTTTTGGCATTTCAATCTACTCCCCTATTAAATACTTTCCTGCCCATATTCTAAATTTAAATTTTCTTTAACACTTTTTTCTTTTTCAGTTTCCAGTTCAGTTTCCAGTTCCTTAATCTCACGATAGACATAGATAAATAAGATAGCGGTTAAAACAGCAGTCAGCCCATCTGCAGCTGGCTGTGCCATAAATAGTCCTTCCATACCGAAGTTTTTGGAGAGCAAATAAATCGCGGGAATAAAGAAAATTCCCTGTCTGGACAGAGATAAAATAGTAGCCGGAATTCCATGACCCAGTGCCTGAAATAAAGTGTTGATAGTTATTCCAAAACCAAGTAGTGGTAAAATCAGAGCATATAATCTTAAACCGGTAGAGGCAATCTTTATAACTTCTGGATCCTGACTAAAAATACTGATTACCTGCTCATTATAGAAAAAGAATAAAAGAAATAATAAAAAGCCAAAAATAGTGGTTCTTTTGATTGTAATTTTGATTGAATCTTTTAACCTTTCAATCTGACGGGCCCCAAAATTAAAACCGGCTACAGGCTGAAAACCCTGAGTAAAACCGGCTATTACAAAAAAACCAAAGGCAAAAACACGGTTAATAATTCCCACAGATGCAACAACTGCAGCTCCATAGATTCCGGCCATATTATTTAAAACAGTTATTGCCACACTGCTTAATAATTGTCTGATTAATGTGGGGATTCCAATTTTCATAATTTCAGCATAGATTGCAAAAGAAGGGGTAAAATCCTTAATTCTAAATCTAAGTACACTTCTATTTGATTTATAAAAAACAATTAACATCACAGTCGAAACAGCCTGAGCAATAACAGTTGCTGTCGAAGCTCCTGCAATCCCCATTCCAAATGTAAAAATTAAAATCGGATCCAAAATAATATTTATAACTGCTCCGGTGCTTAAGGCTATCATACTCATTTTGGCACTGCCCTCTGCTCTAACCATATTATTCATATTCATGTTGCTCATTGTAAAAACTGAACCCAAGATAATTATAGCAGTGTAATTTACTGCATAAGGCATAATTACATCTGTTGCACCAAATAATTTTAATAAGGGATCTAAATAATAAAGACCGGCAGCTGCCAGAATAATTCCCAGCCCAAAGGTTGTAATCGTCGAAGTTGCAGAAACCTTATTTGCCATTTCCTTATTATCCTCACCCAGCAGCCGGGAAATAAAAGAAGCTGAACCAATACCAAAGGTTAAGCCGATAGCAGAAATAACCATAAAAAGTGGAAAGGCAATTGTTACAGCCCCAATAGCCTCGGTTCCTATTCTTCCCACAAAAATTGTATCCACAATATTATAGACTGCAGTTACCAGCATTCCTATTATGGCCGGGATAGACATTTCTGTCAGCAATTTAGGAATCGGCATTTCTGCAAGTTTTCTAGTCTTTTCGTCTTTATACATTTTCTTGCCTCCATTTTTATTTATCTGAATTACGTTCATTTAATCATAAAAAAACTTTATGAATTTTGTTCACTATAATTATTATAATGAATGCAGTTCATAAAGTCAAGGTGTTTTTAAAGTGAAAACTCTATTTCTTTTAGTTTTAAGATCTCCTCCATATCATTCTGGTCTTCCTGATCAAAATCGCAATGTCTTCCAATTTTCTGTGGGTTAATCAATTTTAATTTCATATAATAACGAATAGTATCATAGCTAAAATTAAATTTATTCTGCTGCCAGCGAACCCATTGGATCCCATGGTTTTAAGACAATCGGGTCTTTTTGATATGATTTAAGGTCAGCTTCAGATAAATATTTCTTATTAATAACTACCTCATAGTTAAATTCCTTAAACCAGTCATTACTCATAATGAAAAAACCATCTTCACCAACTTTTTCACCCCAGCTGTTCTGTACTTTCCAGCGCTCGGGTTGATCCTGATCATTAAGATTCACACCGGTAAAGACCATTGCATGTGTTAAAATACTTTCTCCATACTGCAGACGCTGTCCCTTGTCTAAAGTAAATTTAGTATCTAAAAGAGCCTCATAATTAAATAATTCAGTATCCATAATTCCTAAATCTCTATCTGACCACTGTCCAACATCACAGCCAAACCAGACAGGTTCACCATTTTTTAACTGTTCTTTACTGTAATTAACTAATTTATCTATCGGCAAATTTAGATAATGAATCTGCTGTCCTTCTTTAACATTACCCAAAAATTCTACTGTATAAGTCTGGTCAAAGGGTTTATCATTAGTAGGAGCATTAATAACACTAACATAATCAGTCATCTTAAGCTGAGAGTATTTATTATAAAATTCTTTTGGTGTCAGCCCACTGTCACGGTAAAATTCACCATCTTTATCTTTATATTCAAAATCAAATTCCTGAGTGGGTTCTCCTAAAAAGTAGGCCAGTATGGAATAAATTTCCGCCAGCATATTTGTCTTTTTTTCTCTTAATCTCTCTTTATCTGCTCCCGATTTGAAATCCTTTCTTAGTGTTTTAGCCAGATTTCTTAATTTCAAATTTAGAATTTTATTCATTGCTCGAGAATTACTGCTGTGATAACTTTCAGGCATTACATATTTAGGTACAATCCCATATTTTTCAATCAAAGCAGTAAACATATCCCACTGACCACCATCATTTGTCGGCTCTTTTAAAAGCCACATTACTCTGCGGCTGTCAATTTCAAGCTCTACTGTGGAGATAATGTTTTCCAGAAAATAATTAGCTTTCTCCAGCTTATCCCAGAACATTGTGTAAGATTCTGATAATTCAAAATCATGGTCTTTAATATCTAAGTCTTTGGAAATACTGTATCGAATATTATTTAAAGCTGCAAACATCCAGCAGCGGCCACTTTTCTGCTGATTAGTTACCTTCCCCACATCAATTTCTTCCGAAAAATCATAATGCATTTTTTTTACTGATTTATTATTTAGAGCTGTATCATCAATTCCATTTTTTATTACTGCATTAGCAATAATTTCACTGTTTTCCCGCTGTTTAAAATGATTTGCAAAAGATTTTAGATTGTTTTGATCAATTATTTTTCTATTCATTTATATCTACCCTCCGCTTAAAACTCTGACTTTAATAACTGCTCTAAATTTGACTCTGAAACAAGAATCTCTTCAAATCCTAATTTTTGAGACAGACTTTTTATTTTATCCGGCTTATAATTATATTTTTCAGCTATTGCTTTAAAGTCCTGCTGATCAGCATAATCAAGATATAATTTCCAATCTTTTTTAGTCCAATCATACCTTAATTTATCAATTAAAAGCATAATAGTATTAATGCTCTTATTAGCGAAATCACTGGCTGCAATAAAATAACTCTTATAATATCTATGCTGGCCGATATAGTCCAGTTTACTTTCCAGTTCTTTAAATAAATCATTATTACTATCCAGATTATTTTTAGTTTCTATTTCAACAATAGAAATCACCAATCTTATTTTTAAAGGCAGCAGGCCGAGTCTGAGCTTGCTGAGAAATTTTATTATATCTAAATCCTCTTTAAAAACACCCTGAATCTCATCACCCTTTAAAATTTCAAATTTATTAATTACTGCCTCGGGATAATTAAGCTGCTCAACTTTTTCCTTAAATACTTTAGAAAAATTTTCGAAACTCTTAGATTTAATAATATCGCCTTTAATTAATATATATTTAGCCAAAAGATCCCCCCATTAAAAAAGTTAGTTTATCGAATAGTACATTTTTCCTCATTTTTAAGTGATTTATAAGCAGGACGAATAATCTTATGATCACTTACCAGCTGCTCTATCCGGTGTGCACACCAGCTGGCAACTCTAGCTGTAGCAAATAAAGGAGTAAATAATTCTTCCGGAATATTTAAAAGCTGATAAACAAAGCCTGAATAAAGGTCTACATTAGCACAGATTTCAATATCTTCTCCCCGCTCTTCTCTAAATATTTCTTTTGTCAATTTTTCTATATTATCATAAAGATTAAATTCATCCAGTCTATTCTTGGCTGCAGCAAGCTCCCGAGATTTTTCTTTTAAAATTACTGCTCTGGGATCACTTTTAGTATAAACTGCATGACCCATTCCATAAATTAAACCTTCTCCGTCAAAAACTTCTCCTTTTAAAATCTTTTTTAAATATTTTTTTAGTTCAACTTTATTCGTATAATCAGCAAGATTTTCTTTAATATTATCAACCATTGCTTTAACCCTTAAATTGGCTCCACCGTGTTTGGGGCCTTTAAGGCTTCCCACAGCTGCTCCCACTGCTGAATAGGTATCAGTTCCACTGGAAGAAACTACATGAGTTGTAAAAGCTGAGTTATTACCTCCACCATGTTCTGCATGCAGAATTAATAATAAATCCAGAGTATCTTTTTCTAACTTAGTATATTTATTATTAGGTCTGATCATATGCAGTATATTAGCCGCTGCTCCCAATCCATCTATGGGATTATGTAGATAAAGACTCTGTTCATCAAAATAGTGGGCCTTTGCCTGATAACCATAAGAAATAATAGTTGGAAATCTAGCAATTAACTTTAAACTTTGAATCAGTATCCGGTCAATTTCTAAGCTGTCAGGTTTTTCATCATAGGAATAAAGAACAAGTATTGCCCGCTGCAGTTTGTTCATCACATCTTTACTTGGACTTTTTAAAATTGTATTCTCAGTAAAATGAGTTGGCAGTTTTCTAAAACCATCTAAAATAGAATTAAATTTCTTAAGTTCTTCCTCATCCGGAAGCTCTCCAAATAATAAAAGATACACTATACTTTCAAAACCAAATTCCCCAGTATTTTTTACTAACTCATCCACTTCAATATCTCTGTAAAACAATTTACCATCAATTGGAGTTTTAAGACCATCACAGTAAGTATAGCCGTGTACTGAGCCAATTTTCGTAAAGCCAACAACTACACCAGTTCCATCAGAATTTCTTAATCCCTGTTTAATGTCATATTGTTTGTAATATTCCTTGTCAATAGTGTTTACCTTTTTGACTCTGCCGGCTCTTTCTTCAAGCCAGTTTGCTCTTGAATCTTTAATCAACCAGTCTTTAGTTTCCACATTCTCACTCCTCTATTCTCTTCTCATATAACTGATTTTTAATAAAATATAAATAAAAATCTTAGTTCTTATATTATTATAACAAAATATTAGGTATTTATACAATTGATTTAATTTTCAAAAAAGTATTTATTAAAATTCTTAACCCTAACAAATACATTTTTATAATTTAATATTATTTTTTATCATCTCTAAAATTGTATCTTTATGATTTAAAAAATATTCACATTAAGTTATTATAAAATATCAAAAAACTTTTAAAAAGATAAAACCCGTTCTTTTAAAACGGGTTTATCTTAATCAATTATATTTAGGACTTTAAAATTGATTTTAAAGCTAAATATTATTTTCTACCCTGATTACACTTTTGATCTCTATAACATCATCAAGTTCTTTAATTTGATTTAATGATTTATTTAAATCCTTTTCCTTAACTGAATGGGTAATAAAGACCAGTGGTACAATAGGATTATCCTTCTGCTTCTGCAGTACTGAAGCCAGACTAACATTATTATCACCAAAGATTTTAGCAATATGAGCCATTACACCCGGCTTGTCTTCAACTTCAAAACGCAGGTAAAAACTATTTTCTATTTCATCAATATTAATTACATTACTTTCTAAGAAGGATTCCATTCTCTGCACTTCCCGCTGATTATGATTAATATCTTTGGCAACCTGAATAATATCTGCTGTTACAGCACTTCCTGTAGGCATCTGACCTGCACCACGAGCAGTAGACATTACCTGCCCAACTGCATCACCATGTAAATAAACACAGTTATAGGTTCCGTTAATCATGGCCAGAGGATGATCTTCAGGGACAAAGGCCGGATGGACCCTAACATCTAAACCTTCAGCTGAATTTTTAGCAATTGCCAGCAGTTTAATAACATAACCCATCTCATGAGCCAGCTCTATATCTGCAATATCGATCTCCCTAATACCTTCTATATAAACCTCGTTAACATCAACAAAACGCTCAAAAGCCAGCGAAGATAAAATTGTAATCTTATAGGCAGCATCATCACCATCAATATCAGAAGATGGATCTGCTTCTGCAAATCCTAATTCCTGTGCATTTTTTAAGGATTCGGTAAAATCTTTTTTCTCCTTACTCATATCAGTTAAAATATAGTTTGTGGTTCCATTTAAGATACCATAAATTTTTTCAATTCTGTTGGCTGCCAGTGAGTTCTGCAGAGGACGAATAATCGGCAGCCCTCCGGCTACACTGCCCTCATAACAGACCTGGACATCATTTTCATCTGCTTTTCTAAAAATTCTCTTCCCGTATTTGGCAATTACCAGCTTATTAGCAGTTACAATACTTTTGCCATTTTCTATTGCCTCAATTATGTAATTATAGGCCGGCTGCTCACCACCAATTAATTCGACCACAATATCTATATCAGGATTATTAATGATATCTTCAATTCTATCAGTTAATAATTCCCGTTTGATTTCAATATCTCTTTCTTTTTCAAGGTTGTTGACCAGTATTTTTTCTATTCTGACCTCAGTTCCAACCTTATTTTTTATGTTTTCAGCATTCTTTTCTAAAATCTTAACTACTCCACTACCAACTGTACCTAATCCTAAAATTCCTATTTTAAGCAAGTTTATAACCTCCTGTAATCTTATATTGCTTTCTTCTAACTTCTCCATTATTAAATATTATATCAAGGAGTTATTAATTTGTCGACTCTCTGAGAAAATTTATCTTAAATTTATAGTTAAAATTGTTGTCTAAAATACAGTTTATAAAAATAATTATAAAATCTATTGACAGGGTTTTTAAGTTGTGCTATATTATATTTAACAAAACAAAATTGTATCAAATTAAATTAAGGAGGAAATAAAAATGAAAAAAAATTTATTCGGTTCAAGAAAAATGATGGTGGCTTTATTGGTAGCTCTGGCCCTGGTGTTTTCTCTTAATCTGATGGTTCTAGCAGATGGACACGAAAGCAGTGAAATGGATATTGTAGATACCGCCGTAGAGAATGATGACTTTAATACTCTTGAAACTGCACTAACTGAAGCAGATTTAATATCTACACTTAAAGGTGAAGGACCATTTACAGTATTTGCTCCAACAGATGCAGCATTTGAAGCTCTACCAGAAGGTACTCTAGACAGTTTATTAGAAGATAAAGAAGAACTGTCCAATGTACTCTTATACCACGTAATATCCGGTAAAGTTATGGCGGAAGATGTTTTAGAAATGGATGGAGAAATGGTAGAAACAGTTTTTGGGGAAGAAATCGAAATTTCAATTGAAGATGATATGGTTTATATCAATGAGGCCCAGGTTACAACAACAGATATTGAAGCCAGCAATGGTGTTATTCATGTAATAGATGCAGTTTTAGTTCCATAAATAGATTATAAAATTTACTCAAATAGTTAAAATATAATATAAAATAAAAAAACTCTTCTCGCTTATGATCTGATCTAAAATGATCACCTTATAAGAGAAGAGTTTTTTATGCTAATATTTAATTTAAATTTACTTCTTAAACTGCAATATTAAGTTGACTCATTCTAAATTCTAAAAGCTAAAAAACTCAAGAAAGGTTCTAATAACACTGGCACCGCCAACAGCAGTACCAACTACACTCCCCAGGTTAGCCAGGATCACAATTAAAAGAATATGAGTAACCTTATTTGTATAAATTTCTTTAATAGAAATTCCTTCTGAAAGTTTTTGAAAATCCTTGACCTGTGGTTTTTTAAGATAGGCCTCTGCCAGACCTGCAAACCAGCCTGCTGCCAGCGCTGGATTTAAAGAACTTAAGGGAGCAACAATAAAAGCGGTTAACATTGTCAGTATATGTCCCCTGGCCAGAAGTACTCCCAGAGCAGATAAAGAACCATTCCAAATTATCCAGGTCTTAGTGACTTCTAATCCAGTACTGATATTATTAATAAAACTGGAGATGATTATCACCAAAATCACTGTCGGTATTCCCCAGGAAAACAACTTTCCCCACTTAGGTTTTGGGGGCAGTTTAGTAATTTTATTTAAATCCTGTTTCTTATAAATTTCCTTTTTAACCCCCGGCACATGAGCTGCACCTAAAACAGCAACAATTTTATCACCAGCGGCATTTTTAATCTTATTGGCTAAATATTGATCCCGCTCATCAAGCAGATGTTTTTTAATTCCGGGAAAAGATTTGCCCATCTCTTCCAGCATCACATTTAAAGCATCTCCATTTTTTAATTCATCCATCTCTTCCTCAGTAATTTCTTCATCTACAAAAAGCATAGAAATAATCTGGAAAATCAATTTTAGCTTTTCCCAGATCCCAAGTCCTCTCCAGACTCTTTTAAAAGTTATCTGAATATTTCTATCAGCAAGTACCAGCTCTGCTCCAACATCTTTGGCAGACTGAATACCCTGCCTCATTTCCTGACCGGCATTAATCCCAAGCTTTTCAGCCATCCGGCTTTGAAAAGAACTAATAATTAAATTAACCAGTAGTAATAAAGATTTTTTTTCCTTAATTACCTGGAAAATATTCATTTCACTCCACTTATCTTCATCATTTATAGAGCTATATCTTTCCTGATCCAGCTCAACACATACGCTATCAGGTTCTTCAGTTTCTATAACCTCTTTAACCTGCTCTGCACTTTTTTTGGAAATATGAGCAGTTGGAATTAAAATAATTTCTTTACCCTCATACTCAAGTCTTTGAATATTATCTTCGTCCATACAAACAGCTCCTTCTTAAAATTCTCTCACTTATCTATTATATCATTTATGAGAGAATTATCAAAAAAACTTATTGGTGAAATAATCATAGATGCTGTCCGGCAGCAGCCAGCGGAAAAATAAAATTAATTTTGCATGAGCAGGTACCGCATATCTTGCTTTGGGATTAGAGCTTTCTGCTGCTCGAAGAATTGCCTCAGCAACTACTTCTGGTTCAGCAGCCATTCCACCTTCTCCATACATTTCATTATATTTAGCAGCCTTGCGCTGAGCGTCTTTTTGATAAATACCATCTCCAGAAGTTTTAATTAAATTATCACCTGCAGTTTCAGCCCAATTTGTTTCAACAGCTCCTGGCTCAATTAAAATAACATCTATTCCAAATTCTTTAAGTTCATTTCTAAGACAGTCACTCAAACCTTCTAAGGCAAATTTACTGGCATGATACCAGCCGCCAAGTGGAGTCCATATTTTACCGGCAATAGATGAAATATTTATGATTTTCCCGGAATGATTTTCCCGCATTACTGGAATTACTAATTTTGTTAATTCAGATAAACCAAATACGTTTACCTCAAACTGGTTTTTTACTTCTTCTAAAGATACCTCTTCTACTGCTCCAAAGGCCCCATAACCTGCATTATTAACTAAAATATCAATCTTTTCTTCCTCAGTAAGAATCTGCTCAACACATTTTTCTCTCATTTCAGCCTTAGTAATGTCCATTAAAATATAGCTTCCATTTTGATACTGGTTTAGATATTTTAAATCTGCTTCTGTTCTGGCAGCTCCATAAACTTTGTAACCCTTATCTAAAAATTTTTCTGCTGTTGAGCGGCCAATACCACTTGAAGCACCTGTAATTAACACCACTTTTCTATACATTGAAATTACCTCTTTCCATTAATCATTATTTTGCTGACGATGTTTTTCAACTTCTTCAGAAAGTGTATTAAATTCTCGGTCGGCTATTTCCAGCATTCCGGCCAGAGCGTAAAAACGGCGCTGAAGATGTTTGGGCAGATGTCCCTGGAATTTATAGTTTCGATCATGTTCGATTTCTGCCCAGGCATGCTGTAGTATGCTTCTGATCTGAATTTCAAATTTAAGTCCTGCAAAATTTTCCAGTTTGGTTTGACTAATTTTATCCTGACTTAATTCTGCAATATAATGAATAGATTTATAGCCCATCTTATCAGCATCAAGTAAATCTGCCTTATCTTCACTGCGCTGATAATCAATTTTAAATAAATCTTTAATGATATCACTAATTTGATGGATCTCTTTTTCAAAAAGAGTTATAATTCTGATACCTGTTAAATCTGTTATCTCATTAACCGGATTACTGTACTTATCCCGAGCTGCTTTTTCTCTAAAGCTTTCAGTCGATTTGACTCTGCTTTCTATACTGTGAAAAACTATCTCATTTTCATTTAAAGCTTCTTTTAAAATGACTTCAACTTCTGCTCTAAGATCAACATATTTATGTCTATTTTTTTGATACCATTCAACTGCCTCATTAACTTTTTTCCTGTTTGCCATATTGATTTCCCCCAGTTAACTGTAAGCATAGAATTATATATAAAATAATAATAATTAAACTTCTGTTTTTAATTTCTGATATAGTTCCGCATTAACAGCGTCATAATAGGGCTGTACAAATAAAATTCCTATTCCAAAAAATAAAGCCCCCAGTAAAAACCAGCCTATAAAAGATAGATCAAGTATAAAAATATCCAGCTTCTGGCCTGATGTCATTTTTCGACTGAGATTTAAAACCCGATTATGGTCCAGCCCAGGATTTTCAGCAATAATATAGGGAACAAAACGATATTCATACATTTTAATGATTCCTGGTATGATTAATAGTAGTGTCCAGAGAAATATGTAAATACCTCTGAATAAAAGTGCTGTTATAATATTTTTGTAATAATTTTTATCAAAATACTGAAGCAGATATGAAATTTCGGAATTGCCTCTGCTTAATTCAATAAAATATTTTCTGCCGCCAACTTCAAGTATATACCCTAAAAAGATTCTAAGAGCAAGCAAAATCAAAATTCCCAAAAAAGCGATAAAAGCTATCTCTAAAACAAATTCTCCTCCACCATTAGTTCCTGGATTGCTGCCTGAACTGCTGAGATCAAGTCTATTATGGCTGCCTCCGGTTATAACAAGTATTAAACTAACTAAAAAAGCCTGCCAGTAAAAACCTTTTAGTTTTTCTTTGGCAGTTTGCTTTAACTCACTTCTATTCCACATATAAAGTCTCCTTCCACACAGCAGAATTTCCCATAAGCTGACAGATAAATTATTTTAAAATATAGTACTTTAATATAATTCATCATTTCTGCTAAAAATCCTTTTTTAATCCAAAAAATAGCCCGCTGCAGCCGTATAACTGTTAATTTAAAATTTACATTTTTTTAAATTATCAAAAAATTATTTAAACACATGCAGGAATTACTATCGTTTTGTCAAAATATATGAATATAACTATTTTTAAAAAATGAAAGGGGTTAATAATTATGAAAAAAATATTAATTTTTACCACTGCTCTGCTTTTTATTTTAAGTCTTAATATTTATGCTCACCCACCTGGAGAAATTGAAATGTCTTTTAATTCTGAAGATAATATGCTTGAAGTAACAATTCCTCACGGTTCTGATGATAACAGTGATCACTTTATTGATGATGTTAAAGTGCGTTTAAATGACAATCAGCATATTGAACAAGTTTTTATTATGCAGACAGATAATGATGTTCAGTATTTACACTACATGATTCCGGGAGCAAAATCTGGAGATACCATCAGTTTAACAGCAGAATGCAATAAGTTTGGCAGCAGAGAAAGTGAATTAACTGTTGAATAAAATTTGCATTAACTGGAAAACCTGATTTAAATAAAGGAGGTTAAAATGGGACAATGGATTATTCCACTGGGAATTAGTGCTTTAACGTCACTTCTAATAACATTCTTGCTGGGGATTAGATTTTTTAGAAAAGTTTTTAATCTAAATCCCAGATTGAATTTAAAACTGCATAAGATATTTGCTTTTATAACTGTGATTCTTGCTTCCACTCATGGACTTCTGGTTTATCTGCTTTATATGTAAAATTTATAAACCCGCTTCAATACTATCTCAATTTTTAAAGATAGAGTTGAAAAAGCGGGTTTTAAATCTTTTTTAATCTTTATTTGAAGATTTCAGCAACTACTTCTTTAAATTCACCATACATTTTTAAACCTTCCAGTTCTTTTAAACTATCAACTAAAGACTCATAATACCACTGCTGTTTATTTTTGGGCGCACTGAAACGCTGCCAGAAATCATCTGGCTCCTTTTCAAAATCTCTTAATATACTGCGGGCATTACTTAACTTATCAGCACAGGCAACTGCTTTATTAATAAAAGATGCTTCTTCTTTTAGATAAATAATTGTCTGGTTTTTTCTTTTATTCCAGCTTCTTTCTTCTCTACCTTTTAATTTTTCTGAAGCTGCCAGTACAAGCTCTAATATTTCTTCACCAAACTCTTCTTTCAAATCTGTTTTAGTTACCTCAGTATCTTCTAAAAGATCATGAAGCAGTCCGGCAGCCACTACCCGATCCTCAAAAGCATTTTCTTTTAAAATCATTGCAACCTCAAAGGGATGAACAATATAGGGGACATCTCCACCTTTTCGCGTTCCCCCTCGATGAGCCTGAGCAGCATATTCCATCGCTCTGGCTATTAATTTATTGGCAAACATTTTTTTCACCTCTTATTTAGTCAAAATTATTCTAAAGCAAATTGTACTGCCTTTTTTGCATGCAGTTCAGTCGTATTAAAAATTGGCAGGCTGCTGTCTTCAGTTTTAATTAATAATGGAATTTCAGTACACCCTAAAATGACTCCTTCTGCCCCTTTTTCTTTTAAATTTTCAATAATTGCTTTAAACTTTTCTTTTGACTCATTTTTTAAAATTCCGGAAATTAATTCCTGATAAATAACCTGATGAATATATTCTCTAGCTTCTGGGTCCGGGATTACCACTTCAATATCATATCTTTGTTCAATTCTATTTTTATAAAAATCGCCTTCCATCGTATATTTAGTACCCAAAAGGCCAACTCTTTTATATCCTTCAGCTTCTATTTTTTCGGCAGCAGCATCGGCAATATGCAGTAGTGGAATTTCAATATTTACCTGAACTTCAGGTGCCATTTGATGCATTGTATTGGCACAAATTAAAATCATATCTGCCCCAAAAGCTTCCAGTTTTTGAGCAATTGAAATCATTTTTTCACTTAATTTACCCCACTGACCTGCTGACTGCATTTTTTCTATTTCTGCAAAATCAACAGAATGCATCATTATTTCTGCTGAATGCGGCTCCCCCAATTGAGCTTTAACTTCTCTATTTAAAATTTTATAATAATCAACTGTAGATTCCCAGCTCATCCCACCAATCAAACCGATCGTTTTCATTTATATTCCTCCTAATTTATTAAATTTTAACATCTATTGATTACTCTGTAAATAATCTAATTTACAGATCTTAAATTTTTAATAAATATTATATTCTGAAAATTGAAGATATAATTAGTATCTGTTTAAAAATGGAAGATATTAAATGTTATTTTATCTTAAACGACATTTTTCGACCTTGCGTTCTCCTGTTTAGAGGTCTATAATGTAGTTACAAGGTTCTGAGGAAGTCCTAAGATTGAATGTTTACAAGTAGTGTTTTGAAATTCTTATTCAAGTAGATTTATTTAAGATTTAGCAGAAGTTCAAATGGAAGTTCAATTGATCAAATTGATGAAAGTTAGTTGAGATCAATTCCAAAGAAGTTACTATTAATGGTAAGTAAAAAGAAATTATTAAGGGATAGCCTTCTTTAATAATAATCTTTGAGCAAATCAGAAATAGTAATGGAGGACTAAATCTAAAATAAAAAGAAAGAATAAGAAAAGTAAAAAGGCAAACTGTAAACAGGAAATCGACGAAGATTCGTCAGAACCTTGTATTTTTTTTGCCTTTTTTTCTCATTTTTACTTTCTGCCCTTATTTTTATACATATTTTTATCGGCCTGATTATAAATTTCAAATAAAGCTTTATTGTTTTCTTCTGCTGTTGCAAAGCCCAGTGATATTTTAAAATCAACGGGAAAATCATTAGCAGAATTATATTTTTCGAACTCTTTTATTATCCTCCTGCAGATTTGTGAAGTCTCTTCCTTTCCTGTCTCCGGCAGCAGAATTGCAAATTCATCTCCACCTATTCTAGCAATTATATCCTCTGTGCGCAGTAACTCATTTAGAATATCTGCTGACTTTTTTAAATATTCATCTCCTAAAAGATGACCGTGATTATCATTAACTGTTTTTAATTTATCAAGGTCACCAATTATAATACTAATTGGATATTTCCGTGAATCATTTAGTCTTTCCATCTCAATTTCAAAATAGCGGCGGTTGTATAAATCAGTTAATCCATCGTGATAAGATAAATACTTGATCTCCTTTTCTCTTTCAACTCTTCTACTGACATCCACTAAATTAACAAGCAGATAATTATTATTAACAGTGTTCACCCTAAATTCAATAAATTTAGATTCACCTGATTTAGTACGTATTTCAGAAACTCTATTATAATATTCACCATTTTTTAATTTGTTTTTAAAAGCTGTATATATTTCATTTCTTTTTTGAGGATCAGGGAATGCAGCTTCAAACCACTGATCAAGATTTTTAATATCAGAAAGTGAATAGCCGGTTATTTTCGTTGTTAGATCATTGATATATATAAAATTTCTGTTTTCATCTAAAATTGCTATTCCCATTGTTAAATTATTGAGTATTGTTTCTAAACTTAAGTCCTTTAACATCTAGACACCCTCTTTTTCTATATGAAATTGTTAAATATTTATTATTTTTGCTTCAAATTCAGCTGCCCGCTCTGGATCACAGGTAGTATATATTATCTGATATTTTTTCTGGTATTCTTTTATTAATTTTACAGCATTTTTCCTTCTCTCAGGGTCAAAATTAACCAGACAGTCATCTAAAATTATAAAACCACCATCATCTTGAAAAAGGTTGTCAAAAATAGCAAACCTTAAAGCAAGTGCAGCTGCATCATAAGTTCCATAGGATAATAATTCTAAATTACCGGGAAGTTCTTTTTTCTGTTTAGATTTCAATTTAACTGAAAAATCACTTTCAATAATTCCAGCCTCATATTTTCCTGCTGTCAATATCTGCAGGTTTCTGCTGAAAGAATTTACCAGTGGTTTAAATGAATTCTCATCCATTTCTTCTAATTTTCTTTCAAAAACATTTTTGATTTTCAGCAGGTTTTTAGCCTTTTTTTTCAACTTTTTAAATTTATTATTTAATTCTTCCAGTTCAGCTTCCATCTCTTTAGTGGAGGCCTGGGGCAGTAAATTTTCTAATTCTTTATGCTCAGCCAGCTTGTGGCGGAGCTTTTGATTTAACTTTTCTCTTTTTTCTCTCTTCAGCTTCAGATCATCAATAAAATCAGTTGAGCTGCTGTATTCAGCAGGTAGAGAAGCAAGCTCTTTTAATTTCTTTTTTAAAACTTTTTTTCTATCTCTATTTTTTTCAAGAAGAGATTTAAGCTCAGCTAAAGACTGATATTCTTCCTGCCACTCTTCTATTTTATTTTCCCTTATTTTAATTTCTGTATTTAACTTAGATATTTCAGCCTTTAAATTTTCAATTTTTTTATCAAGCAGCTCAATTTCTCTGGCTGGTTTTGTCTGCTCAAGATCAGCTAATTTAGTCTCCAGTTCTTCAAGTTTTTCTGCTGCTAAAAGTTCAGAAATTTTATCTTTTTGATCTTTTATTTCCCTTTTTACTTCATTAAGCTCTCTCAGTTTTTTTCTGGCCTCAGCCAAACTATCAACCTGAACTTCCGTTTTTAATTCTTCAAATTTCTTCTGGCTCAGTTTAAACTCTTCTTTAAGACTGGAAAAATCAATTTCGGCAGATTCAATTTCTATATCAATCTGATCAGTTTTAATCCTCAAATAACCGTCTGCTTCTATAATTTCACCCTCAGAGATATTTTTTTCTCCCTCAACTCCGGTCAATACTTTAATATTTTTAGAGTCTGAAAAATTAATCTTTGCTTTTAATCTCGCTGCTTTTAGACTGGCTTTTGCTTCTGCAATTTTATTTTTGTATTCCTCCAGTTTTTCCACCTGAGCTTGATCAACCTGGATTTCAGACTCCAGGCCCTGCAGTTTCTGAAGTTTATTTTCAGCAGTTTTAATCTTTTCGACTCTCTCTTTTAATTCACTTTTCCGCTGCAGCTTTTTTGATCTTTCTTTTTCAGCTTCTAATTTTTCTAAGTCTTTTTCCAGTCTATTTTTTTTCGCCAATAATTCTTTCAGTTCAGTTTTTAAACCCGGCCATTTTTGAGCTGTTTTACTGATTTTGTTTATTTTCTCTCCAATGTTTTCAGTTTCTAATTCAACTGCTGCCCGCTGATTGATCTCCGCTTCAATTTCAGAAAGCTGTTTTATTTTTTTAACTAATTCTGCTTCTTCTTTTTTTAGCTCCTTGATTTCAGAATTCAGTGTTTCGTATTTTTTTTCATTAGTTTTAGTTTCTTTTAGCTTTTGGCGCAGATTTTCTTTAGCAATATAACTGTCATAAATTTCTCCAGTCCCAACTTTATAAGGGTTATTAATCCCCCGATCACTGTTGCTGACTGCATCAGCCTCAAGATTCCACTTTTTTGTCAGCTCTTCCAGTTCACTTTCAATTTTATTTCTAAATTGATCAATTGAAATACCATCCAGCTCCATAACTGCTCTGCGTAAAAAAGAGTTGATTGTATCAATAAGTTCAGGGTTTTCTTCAGCATTAATTCTTTTTAAAGTTGATTTAATATCCTGCTGACTGCTGAAAACTATATTATTATAAGTACTTTTACCATAGGGTAAAATCTCTTTTTTATATTCTGCAATTTTTTTTGGGTTTTCTATTCTGCGGCCATCTTCTAATTCAAGATAACCGTCATAATTGCTGTTGCTCCATTTTTTGTAAAACTTATACTCGGAATCATTTATAGTAAATTCTAATTCAGCTTCAGCAAAATCACCATCAGGATAAGGAAAAAATCTTTCTTTAAATGCCTTACCCTCAGTTGTATTTAATTTAATTTGAGGACTGATAAATAAGGAAGCATAAATTGCATTGATTACTGTGCTTTTTCCAGCTTCATTATCTCCTAAAAGTATATTTAAACCATCTTTAAATTGATAGCTTCTATTGTTTATACCGGCAAAAATTTCAGCTGCAAAGCTTTTTATCTTCACTGCTGTACCTCCTTCAGCATTTTATAGGCCAAATGCAGAGCCTGACTGTTGTCTTCCAGCTCACTTAAAAGTTGATAGGGAAAAGAATTTTCAGCAAACTCTTCTGCTATTAAATCCTGATCGATTTTTATATTTAAGGCACTCTGATCTATTTTGGCATAAAAACAGCTGTCCCTCAGTTTGGCCAGATATTTATCCTTATCTGCAAAAATATCTCGCGGAAGTTCTCCTTTCAGTTTTAAACGTAATATCTTATTTTCCGGATCAGAATTTATAATTTCATTAATCAAAGACTCTAATTCTGCCTGAGAACTGACTTTCTTTTCTAAATCAGCAAAATGGTAATTACCGGTTTTAATCTGCTCAGCTTCAATTTCTTTTTCTTTATTTAATTCAATATACCAGGCATAACCGGGATGTTTACAGTCCATACCATCTGGCTCTGGAGTACCATTATTAAATATTTTCTGCATTTTTACATTCTTCTGCTGGGGATAGGGAAGGTGTGAGTGGCCTAAAAGCCAGATATCCATCTCCAGATTTAATAATTCCTCTCTGGTCATTTTAAAATAATTATCATTAAGATCTGGCGAAAAACCAGCTAGAGCTCCGTGTGCTAAAGCAAGATGATAATCAGTATCCGGACGTTCAGTTAGTTCTTTAATCCAACCTAATTTATTTTGATCAGAAAGCTTACTGTCACAGGGAGCTGGATAAACAGCAGCTGAGATTCCAAAATCATTGAGTTTATAGATCTTTTCCTGATCCAGAATCAGCATTCTACCTTTGATTTCTTTTTCAAATTCATCCCAGAGGGCAGTAATTCCATCACTGTAATCATGGTTACCGGGTAAAATGAGGACAGCATCACCTGCAAATTTATCCAGAATTTCAACGGTTTTTTTGAGGTCGACACTCTTAATATTAGTTTTATCAAAAAGATCACCTGCTATGGCAAGCAAATTAACACTTCGGTTGTTAGCTTCTTTAATTACATTCTCTAAAGCCTGATAGCGGGCAGCTTCAAGCTCAGCGCTGATCTGTGGATACTGAGTGAATTTCATACCCAGATGCACATCACCTGTATGCATAATTTTTAAGCACATAATTTCCCTCCTCTATATTGTGAATATATTCATTAGTACCTGGTACAAAACGCATTTTTGTACCAGGTACTAATATAAGATACCAATATTATTTTTTGCTTAACACTTTAATAAACTGATCTGCTAATTCAGGATCAAACTGGCTGCCGGCACAATTTTCTATTTCAGCCAGTGCCTCTTCTCTTGAAATTGCCTCACTGTAGGGCCTTTCATTTGTCATAACATCATAAGCATCTACTAAAGAGATAATCCTGGCTAAAAAGGGAATCTCCTTGCCTTCAAGCTGGCGGGGATAACCACTTCCATCCCAGTTTTCATGGTGAGAAAATATCTCTTCAGCAACTGCAGCAAATTCATCAGAAGATGAGGCAATTTTATAACCCTGTTCTGTATGTTTTTTAATGATTTCCCATTCTTTTTCTGTTAAACTATCCTCTTTATTTAAAATTTCCTCACTAATATTTATTTTACCAATATCATGAAGGGTTGCCAGCAGTGAGAGTCGGTTTTGATCTGATTCAGTTAGATTTAATTTTTCACCAAAATCAAATGCCAGTTTGGTCATTCTCATTGCATGCTCTTTTGTCTCACTACTTTTTGCATCTAAAGCATTAATTAATCCCTGAACAATATTACTTTTACTGCTTCTGCTTTCAGAAAGTTTATTTTCATACATCTGATTATCTGCTTTTTTAACAATCTCTTCTATATTTTCTTCAGGACTAACTTTGGTAGCCTGACCTAAAGCAACTGACAGAGGTAGGTCTATATCATCTCTAATTCCAGTCTGAGACTTAATCCGCTGCATGATCCTGTTACAGGCCTGCTGATCTGTCTGTGGCAGCAGAATAACAAACTCATCTCCACCCTGTCTGGCCAGTATATCTTCTTTTCTTAGAGAATTTTCAAGAATTTCTGCAGCTTTTTGAAGCATCTGATCTCCTTTTTTATGGCCGTAGCTGTCATTGATAATTTTTAAACCATTTAAATCTGCCATAATTATAGAAATTGGGAGCTGTCTTTTGGAATCCAGGCGCTTCAACTCCGCTTCGAAAAATCTCCTGTTATATAGTCCGGTCAGGCTGTCATAATAGCTTAATTTTTTAATTTTGAGATTATCCAGATGTTTGGATATGGCTCTGGTTATCACATCAGCAAAAATTTTCAGCTGATTAATTTTTCCCTGCTCATAATCCAGGCTGGAATTAACAAGATCAAAACCAAAAAAACCATATAGATTTTCTGAAATAAATATTGGAATTACAACCAGTGACTTTACACCCTGAGCTGCAAGCAGTTCTTTTTCTGGAGCTGCTTCACTGCCAAGCTGATCAACATTTTCAACAACAATTGCTTCTTCCTCTTTTAGATTTTCCAACCACCACTTAAATTTTTCTGTTTCTAAATTCTGCAGTCTGTTTTTTTGAGAGCTTATTCCTGCTGCAGTCCATTCATATTTATTAGACATTGTTTTTTTGTCCTCAGAAATTTTGAAAATATAGCTGCGATCTATATCAAAAAACTGGCCAATTTTTTTAAGAGCACTATTTATTTTATCATCTATATTTTTTACTCCCAGATTAACTAATTCTGAAGATATCTCAGCCAGAGTTTTCTGAAATTTATACTGATACTGCAGTTCTTCCCGCTGCTTTTTCTGAGCAGTAATATCCTCAGCTGAACAGACAACATATTCCACCTGAGCACTTTCGTTTAATTTAGGTGTTTTTGTAATTGATAAGAGTCTCTTTTCTCCTTCTGAATTTTTAGTCCATTCTTCAGTTTGTATTTTCTTTTTTTGCTCAAAAACTTTTTTATTGGACATCTCACAGGTTTCAGCCTCATCTTCATCTAAAAAATCGTAAAGATTTGTGTTTTCAATTTTTTGCTGTCTAAGGCCCAGAAAATCGCTGTGTGCTTGATTGGCAAACCCATATATAGTTGGTGTTTTTAAATACCAGATTTGAATATCTATTGTATCTAAAACAATTTTTCTTTCTTTTAAATTTTTTTCTATTCTTTTTTGAGACTGTTCTATATTATAGCTGACAAAAAAACTTAAAGTCATTATTAAAATGTAAGAAGTTAAATAAAGTGAGACAATTACCTGTCTGGCCTCTGTAAAATATAAAGAAAAAATTATGATTATCATTAAAATTATATTTACTATAAATTTAAATAAATTTAATCTAAAAATCAGATTAAAAACAGCAATTATTACAATTAAAGGAATAGCAAGTTCCAGTTTAAAATTTTGGAGATAAGTATAATAAATAAACTGTAAAATTGCAGAAAGTACAAGAAAAAATGTTATAATCTGCAGTTTGTTTTTTACCTTCTCACTTTTATATGAAAGTAAATATGCTGCTAGAAATATTCCAGCAGAAATAAGGCGAATCAAAGGAGACATTGGATCATTTAAATTGGGAGTAAGTCGATATACTGCAGCAAATATTAAATAGGCAGCAGCTGCCATTATTAAAATTTTACGATATAAGTTGAAATTGGTTTTTAATTTATCCATACTGCTTATTAAAATAACTTCCTTTCTTTTTGTCATAGAATAATGCTTAATTATTATAGCATTTTTTAGTGATTATTAAAAGTAATTACTATTTTAATTATAAAAAATTCAAAATAGCTGCAGACAAAATTAAAGATTTACTCTTCCTGATATAAAGTATAAAAAATCAAAGAAATGAAAAAGAAAAATGCTGCAAATACCGAAGTTCTATAAACCCCAATTTGCTGAACTCCCTGAGGATCCCTCACAATACTATTTAAAATCGAAACTCCACTGCCGGAGACCAGAATCAAAGGTAAGATTGCAATAGAAATTAAAAAAGATAATTTAAGAAAAAAGCCCTGAATACCAAAAAAGAGCCCCTCAATCTGAGTTTTTTCTTTTGCTGCAGATACAGCACTGATTTCACTCAGCATTGCTGGCGGAAAAATAAACGCTGCTCCGGCAACAGGAACACCTATTAGGGCAAAAATAAGAAAACCAGCTTCTGCAGGCAGTAATTTATTGACCTGAGACAGAGCCAGTGAAAAAATTATTAATAATACTAAAGAAATCTGCATTGGCTTTTTATAATTGATTTTTTTAGCCAGCCTGTTAATCGGATAAAAACTAAGAGCAGCCACTGCAAATAAAAGTGCTGAAGCAGCTGTAATTGCAATTTTATCAAAACCCATTACTTCTTCCACATAATAATTAATTGATGCCCGCAGGATATTAAAACCTAAAAAGAAAAACATAAAACCAAAAAGGTAATATAGAAAATCCCTGTTTTTTAAAATAATAATAAACGATTCTTTAAAATTGGTATTTGAACTTTTATTCCCCGAATATTTGCGCTCATCAATAGTAAAAACTGTAACCATCATTCCTATAAAAGCAAAAATACCTAAAAAAATGACCATCATTCTAATGCCATGTTCATCACTGCCCTGACCGAAAAAATCAATTAAAAAACCGGGCAAAATCATTGCCACAGCTGTATAAATTAATCTAAAAACTGACTGCCAGGTTGACAAATTAAGGCGGTCTTCTCTGCTTTTTGAAATTTCCGGTATCATTGCATTATAGGGTGCCCCTACAATTGTATAGAAAACAAAAAATAATGAGCCAATTAAAGTTAAATATAAAAAACTTGTTAATCCACCTGTTTTCGGAGGATAAAAGAAAGCGACTGTACTTAAAATTAATGGCAGTGCACCTACAGCAATAAATGGAATTCTTCTCCCCCAGCGTGAATCAAGCTGATCAGAAAAATATCCAACCAGAGGATCAAGAATCATATCAAAAAATCTAGAAATCACTAAGGCAATTGAAATAAAAAGAGGTGCCATAATCGGCCTCAGAGTACTGGCCTCAGGTGGGAGATAATAATATAGGACCCATTGGGCAAAGATCTGGTCAACAACTGCATAGCTGACACCGATTCCATATAACACTTGAATTGAAAGAGGTAATTTATTTTTTGTTTTTAAGTCTCCCATATCTATTTTCCTTTCTGATTTTAACCCTTATTTTTTGATTTCCAGAGCTGATAACCACCTTTAAGACTTTTTGCATTTTTGTAACCATTTTTATTTAAAATACTGGTTATTTTAATACTGGAGATCCCACTTACACAATTCACTGCTATCTCTTCTTCCTTATCGATTTCTTTTAATTTCGGATGATTTAAATCAAAATTAGAATAAGGTATATTTACTGCCCCAGGTATATGTCCATTTTGATAGGAATTTTCATTTCTAATATCAATTACAGGAATATTTTTATTTTCAAGTTCTTCAACAGTAATTTTATTTACCCCAACTCCAAACAAACTCTTTATAAGTTCTATTAACATTTAAGTTCCTCCTCAATATTTATAAATCTATTTCCTGATCAAATTTTTCACATTCCAGATTATCACAGCGCGCTGATTCTACTTTATAGGCAGCAGTCTTTTGCGAATAATCTAAATCATAATCGAGTCGAGAACCACAGCTGCTGCAGTTAAGTTTTTCTCTAACTTTATTCAGGTAGTTAACATTTGAAATCAAGGCTTTGAGATAATCTGTTAATGAAGAAATAGTATTTTCTGAAAATAATTTTAAACTTTCAAAATCAATTTCAATTTGATAATGATTAAATATTTCTATTAAAGAATAATCAGTTAACTCCAGCTCGGAATTAAGATCTGAATCTGCTATTTGAGCAGCAGAATCTGGAATAACCGGATTCAAATTAATTTTTTTATTTTTTTCCAGAGCTAATTTTGTTAACTCATCTATCAGCTGATAGTGAAATTTTTCAAATAAATTATTGACACTTGCCTGTGATTTTTCTGCTGCTTCTTCAACAAAACTGAGCAGTATTTTATTTAAGATAACATTTTCTCTTGTCTTTAGATAGGCTGAATAATTTTTAAACTTAATTTTTTCTTTTTCAATCAGCTGGTTAATTTTTTTCCTAACTGCAGCAGGAATATTAAACCAGTAATCCGCAATTTGTTCATCAATAATTTCTATTTCTCCATCGGCAAACTGCAGCAGCATCTTATAATAATCATTTTCAGGATACGAATTAACCGCTTCCAGATCCCAGTATTTTAATATCAATTCTGCAGTTAAATCTTCATCGATATTTTCATTTTCCCAGAAGTCTGCTGCAGTAAAAATATCATTTTTTAAAAGCTCAATAATTTCTATATCAATTTCCCTGTCATTAATTTTAATTCTTATTAGAGAATTAATAAAGTCATTTAAACTTGATAAATCATATGCATAATCAAAATCTGAAATAAACATTTTTTTGCTGCTTAAGGTCCAGTTTTCTTCTCCTTCTAAAAAATCCAGTTCTAATTTTTGACCTGCCTGAGAACTTATAAGCTGCTGAACAGCTCTATCGGTATCCTTTTTTTGTAGATCAATGTTTAAATTATTAGCTTCTGTATCGATTTTATTTTTTGTAATTAGTATGTTTTTCTCCTCATTATTTCTTGTCACAGTACAGAGCATTGCTTTATTCATAAAATCCCCCTAGTGATTTGACTTAGCTGATATATAATCTTTTTGATATCGATTAGCTGCTCAGCCTGCATAATTTTAATGTAAATTTCCTTCTCGATTAACTACATCATAAGCAAATAAGGCATAACCAATTTCAGCAGTTGAAAACTCAGTTTGGACTGCCATTTTTCTGACTATCTCCATTATTTTAAGATAATCATCAGCTTTAAAACTTTCTTTTTCCTGCTCAAAGTAACCAAGATTATAAAGAGTTGCCCAGACTCTAGTGTCAATCACACAGTGTTTTTTAGAATCCAAAGCAGTTAAAATAGCTGAAGCAGTGGGAATACCTATTCCCATTAAACTTGTATATAATGCCAGCCTGCAGAAATCATCCTCAAGCTGATAGGCAGCTTCTGTTACTTTTTCCACTCTGCTTTTCGGATTCTTTTTTACGTGGTAGGAACTGCGGGTAGAATTTAAATGTGCAAGCTGGTAGAGTTCTTCTTTTGTTAAATAACCTTTGCTGTGATATTTTTCTCCAATTTTCATTAATTCTTCCGGATAAAGGCCTGTAGTTTCATCATATTTTTTTAAATATCTTTTAAAATCTATTGTATTGATTTTTATCACCCTAATTTAAGACAATATTATTTATTCAGCAATTTTATTTAAATTATCGTTTCTACCAAAGACCAAAAAGTATGTCATCTTCTTTTAGTTTGCGATCAGCATCCGGGTTCTATTAAACTGTGATTGGAACTCATTAAACTTGAAATCATATAATATCCTAATATTAAATTACTTTAATAATTATACCATAAATTGTCGCTCAGGGAAAAACACTAATTTATACAGTTACTGAAATAGAAGCCAGCAATGGTGTGATCCATGTTATTGATACAGTACTGGTACCATTAAGTAAATTTAAAATTAAATATTTTAATTAAAAACCGCAGCCTGGAAATTATATTTCTACTGCAGTTTTTTTATTTATTCAAATTTTCTGGCTGCTGCCACAATAATTATTCCATAGACTATGCCTGCAAAAAATGAGATGTGATCAGTTAAACCTGTAGAAAGATAAAAAGCAAGAGAAACCATTAACCCTAGATTTGCTCCTTTAATTAAACCATCAATCCCGGGCTTCATTTCAGTTAATCCAATTAGAACACCCATTATTAATCTGTTATACCAGAGAGCAAATAAATAAACTCCATTATCGCTGAAGCCCATCCTGATTCCTCCACCAATAATGCAGATAACTCCCAGCAGTGCACCGGTAATTATTGATACTTTTAATTTTTTATCTTTCATTAAATTTTATCCTCCTCTGCTTTCTTTTTATCTTCTGAATTAAATTTAACTTTATATTATTATAATTTATTTTAAAGAAAAAAATTCCTACTTTAAATCATTAATTATATCTGATAAACTTAATTAAGACTAATAATTATCATATTTTAAGGAGCTGTTAATATGAGTTTAATCGAAAAAACTATGAAGATGAAAAATTGGGCAGTTGTTGGTGCCACCACAAAGGAAAATAGATACGGCTATAAAATTGTTAAAAAACTCAAGGAAAATGATTATAATGTCTTTCCTGTTAATCCTAAATTTGAAAAAGTTGAGGGCCTAAAATGTTATGATGATTTAAGCTCAATTGAAACTCAAATTGATGTTGTTGATATGGTTATTAATCCAAAACATGGAATTAATGTTATGAAAGAAATCAATGATCTGGGAATTAAATATGTCTGGCTGCAGCCGGGTACCAGAAGTCAGGAAATAAGAGATTTTGCAGCCAAAAATAATATAGAAATAGTTGAAGACTGCATCTATGCCCGTCTATAAGTTTGAGCTTCCAGCACCTCCGTCAACTACAATTGAACTTCCATTAATATAATCAGACTTCGGTGATGACAAAAAGGCTATTAAATCACCAAGCTTTTCAGGTGTACCTATCTTCTTTACAGGTACACTTTTACTTTTTGCAGCTAAACCTTCCCGATAATTATCAAATTCACCATTTTCAACCTGAGAATTAATTAATTCCTCAATTCTTGCAGTTTCATGAGCCCCTGGTAAAACAGCATTTACTCTAATTTCCGGGGCTAATTCCTTTGATAGGGTTTTCATTAAGCCAATGACCGTCATCCTAACCGAATTAGAAAGGACCAGATTATCAATAGCTTCTTTTACACTAATTGAAGTGATATTTACTATAGTCCCTCCCCCATCTGCCTTTAAAAATTCCACCGATTCTTTGGCCAGTCTGACTACACTCATCACCAGCAGGTCATAAGAATTATACCAGTCAGCTTCCGTTGTTTCCAGAAAAGGTTTAGCAGGTGGTCCACCGGCAGAGGTTACCAGATGATCTAATCTACCAAAGTTATCAACTGCAGTTTTAACCAGATTTTTGATATCTTCATTTTTAGTGATATCTCCCTGACAGGAGATAACTCTTCCACCTTTTAATTCATTTAATTCTTTTAAAGCTTGATCTAATTTCTGTCTGTCTCTCCCATTAATAACCACATTAACCCCTTCTTTAACCAGAGCCGCGGCCGCAGCTTTACCAAGTCCACTGCTGGAAGCTGTAACAATAGCGGAATCACCTTTTAAATTAAGATCCATAATATCCCCCTTTTCTATAAAGTTAAGATTTATCACTCAGCAATTTTTCTTTAGTATTTTAAACTGGAGAATTAAAAGAACAGGGTAAGTCAACCGAACATTTACCACAGACATCTGTTAGTTCTAGCTCTGGATGAATTTTATCATTTTCTGATATTCTGTTATATAATTTTGAATTGAGTTTTCGATATTTCTTTTCACATGATTTTTCTCCTCTCTTATATAATAAAGTATCAAAATTTTCTCCCAAATAAAAGGAAATTTTTCAGCAATCTTTAAATATATATTAAGAAAGCAGGTGAATATTTTGTCACACAAAACAGCAAAATCAGCCTATAAAAATCTTGAAGA
>JBKHDA010000006.1:0-57123 GCA_046541575.1 Halanaerobium sp.
TAATATACGATCAACAGCAATCTTACTATTCATAACTAAATAGTGCCTCAATAAATTCTTCTGGATTAAAGTTCTGCAGGTCTTCAGCTGCTTCTCCAACACCGATTAGTTTAATTGGGATATTAAGCTCATTTTTGACTGCAATGACAATACCACCTTTGGCGGTACCATCCAGCTTGGTTAGAGCAATTCCATCTACATCTACTGCATCATTAAATAGTTTGGCCTGAGAAATTGCATTCTGGCCGGTTGTTGCATCCAAAACTAAGAGCACCTCTACCCCCGCATTGACTGCTTCAGATTCTCTATCAATTACTCTTTTTACCTTTTTTAACTCTTCCATCAAATTAGTCTGGGTATGCAGGCGTCCTGCCGTATCTACAATTAATAAGTCAACATTTTTAGCCTTTGCAGACTGGACCGCATCATAAGCAACTGCTGCTGCATCTGAACCTTCCTGTTGAGCAATCACATTAACTCCCAGGCGGTCCCCCCAGATCTGCAGCTGTTCAATCGCTCCGGCTCTAAAAGTATCACCAGCAGCCAGCATAACTTTTTTTCCCTCTTCTTTATGACGGCCAGCGATTTTAGCAATGGTTGTTGTTTTTCCTGCACCATTAACACCAACTACCATGATGATATTTAAATCATGATCAAAATTAAAGCCGCCTTCATCATTCTGAAGTAAGCTCTGCAGCTCTTTCTGAAAATACTTCATCAGCTCTTCCGGCTCTGTAATATCTTCCTCTTCCACATCTTGTTTCAATTTATCAATTAAAGTAAAAGTAGTTTTGACTCCGACATCTGCCTGAATCAGTACTTCTTCCAGTTCCTCAAATAACTCATCATCAATATTACTGCGACCTGTAAAAATATTTGTTACCTTATTTACAAAACCCTCTTTTGTTTTTTTAAGTCCATCTTTCAATCTCTGTAAAAATCCCACTTATAAAGCCTCCTTGATGTATTGATCATTAAATTCTTCTGCCTGGTCCAATTTTAAGGAAACCAGACGTGATACACCTGATTTTTCCATTGTTACTCCATAGAGAGAATCAACTTCGGTCATCATGTAGCGTCTGTGAGTTATAATAATAAACTGGGCTACTTTGGCATATTTTTTAATAAAGCTGGCAAAGCGCACAATATTAACATCATCTAGAGGAGCATCAATCTCATCAAGTACATAAAAAGGACTCGGCTTCACCTGAATAAAGGCAAAAATCAAGGCAATTGCAGTCAGCGCCCTTTCTCCACCTGATAAAAGCGATAAACTTTTTAAACTTTTGCCGGGAGGTTGAGCATGGATTTCTACCCCGGTTGTTAAAAGCTCATCCGGATCAGATAATTTAAGTTCAGCCTTTCCACCCTGAAATAGAGCTTTAAAAACTTTTGCAAACTCCTCTTTAACCTGATAAAAAGTCTCGGCAAACATCTTCTCCATTGATTCTTCTATATCAGAAATTACCAGTTCTATTGAATTTCTGGCATGTTTTAGATCATCCTGCTGTTCATGCAGATAATCCAGTCTTTCTTTTAACTCGGTAAATTCTTCTACTGCTGCCTCATTAATTGGGTGCAGTTTGTTCATTTTCTTTTTTAGTTCTTTAATTTTTGCTTCTACTTCTGCTTCATCTTCATCATTGATTTCTATTAAATTACTTTCTTCAATCTGATCAGGCTTAAGTTCATAATCTTCCAGCAGTATAGATTTAATATTTGTTAATTTATCATCTAATTTAGTATATTTTAAATCAAGCTGATGAAAGTCATCTTTAATTTCATTTAACTGCTGCTGCAGTTCTTTTGCTTCTTTTTCTTTAACTTCAACTTCCTTTTCCAGGCTTTTAACCTTTGAAGTTAATTTTTCTTTACTGGCTTTTAACTTTTCACCTTCAGCCTCCAGCTCTTTTTTCTGCTGCTGAAGTTTAACTCTGCGGTCAGCAATTTTTTCTAAATCTCTGCTGACTTTTTCTATTTCCTCCTGCCGGGATTTAATTTCTTTGCTTTTTATTTTCAGATCTTTCTGCTTTTCATCCAGCTTTTCTCGAGCATTATTTCTTTTTTCAGAAATTCTGGCTCCATCAAGTTCCAATTCCTTTAACTGAGGCTCCAGTTCCTCTAAATTTTCCTTTTTGATATTTAAAGCAGCCTCCAGATCTTTTATTTCAGAATTTAAACACTCAATTTTTGCTCTTAACTGTTTAAGTTTCTGTTCTTTAGCTGTAATTGAATTTTTATTATCCTTTAGACTGCTGTCCAGCTCAGAAAAATTGTCCTGCCTTAAATTTTTATCTGCCTTCAATTCCTGCAGATTTTCTTCAACCCTATTTTTTCGATTTAAAATATTATTTTCTTCCATTTTTAAAGACTGCACTGCAGATTTTAAAGCTTCCAGCTTTTCTTTTTTCTGATCAAGCTCTTTTTTCTCATTTTCCAATTTTTTAACCAGTGATTTACCTTTTTGCTGTAATTGAGTACGTTTTTCTGTCAGCTCTTTTATTTTGCGGCTGCGCCCGATTAAATCTCTGCTGCTGCTGGAACTGCTCCCTCCCGAAATTGCTCCACCGGGATAAACTACATCTCCCTCAGTAGTAACGATCCGGAAATTTCTTTTTATATTTTTAGACATCTGCACAGCATTATCAAGATTATCACTGACTACTATCTGTCCTAATAGAAAATTGAAGATCTTTTCCAAACGCTCCGGAAAATCAACCAGGTCAACTGCCAGACCGATAAATCCTTCCTGCTGAGCTAATTTATCTAAATATCGATCAGCAAGTCGGGAACCACTAACCATATTTAAGGGTAAAAAGGTAGCACGACCTCTGTTATTCTGCTTTAAATACTGCACAGCATCACGGGCGGTCTGATCATCTTCAACTATGATATTCTGCATCTTAGCTCCCAGCGCAGTTTCTATTGCCTCTTCGTATTCAGCTTTGACAGAAACAATTTCTGCTACTACATCAATTAAACCACTGAATTTTTCTCTCTTTTCTAAAATATTGCGCACACCATTGTAATAGCCCTCATAACTTTCCTGCATCTCTTCCATTAACTGCAGGCGGGAATTATAGTGCTGATAGTCCTCTTTGGTTTTTAAAAGTTCATCTTTTCCTGCTTCTAAAGCCTGAGTTTCCTGCTTAATTTTTTCTTTTAAATTTAATAAATCGTCTTCTTTTTGCTCAATCTGAGCTCTAACTGCTGCAAGTTCCTCTTTAATTTGAGCAGCTTTTTGAGCTTCAGCTTTTATTTTATCATCAATCTGACTCTGATCTGCAGATATTTCCTGCAGTCGGTCATTTGAAATTTCCACTCTTTCTTTTAATCTTTCTAAAGCAGAATTTTCCTTTTGAATTTCTGTTTTTGTTTTTTCAATCTTATTTTCCTTAGTCTCTATTTGCTGACTCAAACTTTCAATTTTCTCTTTATTCTCATTTATGCTTTTTTTCAGCCCATTTATTTCATTTTCGATGCTCTGCTGGTCCGAATTTATCAGTTCAAAATTTTCTTCGGCCTTTTTAACTTCTTCTTCCAGTTTTTTGCGCTCTTTTTCCAGCTTAGAAATTTTTTCTTTTAAATTTTCCTTATTTTCTATGTAATTGTTTTTTCTCTCTTCCATTACATTGAGATTGTTGTTGATCTCATTAACTTTATTTTGATTCTGAAAATAATTATTGCTGACCTCTTCCTTTTCGTTCTTAAGAGATTTTAATTTATCTTTAAAATTATCAAGCTTATAGGAGAGGGCATTGTAGGTACTTTCTTTTTCATTTAACTTTTTTTCTGCAGCTTCTCTTTTTCTGCTTAATTCTTTAAATTCTTTTGAATGTTCCTTCCACTGCTTATTTAATAGACTGATTTCTAAGTCTGAAAGCTGGTCTTTATATCCCTTATATTTTTTTGCCTTTTCTGCAGCCTTTTCTAAGGGATCATGTCTTTTTTCCAGTTCGTCAACCAGATCATGGATCCTGGTTAAATCATTATTTGTATTTTCAAGTCTTTTTTCTGCATCTTCTTTACGGGACTTGTGTTTCATAATCCCGGCAGCTTCTTCAAAAAAGAGTCGCATTTTATCAGGCTTAGATTTAATAATTGAATCAATTCTTCCCTGACCGACTATTGAATAACCGTCACTCCCCAGTCCGCTGTCCATTAAAAGCATTTCTATATCCTTCAGGCGGCAGGAAGCTCCATTAATTAAATAGTCACTGCGCCCGTCATCACTAACCTGACGACCCAGGGTTAGTTCCTTACCTTCAACAGGCAGCTCACCATTTGCGTTATCAAAAAATAATGTTACACTGGCCTTCTTTTTGGCATTTAGTTCTTCACTTCCAGAAAATATAATATCTGACATTCTACTCCCGCGCAGATTTTTGGCACTCTGCTCACCCAAAACCCAGCGGATAGCATCAACAATATTACTCTTCCCACTGCCGTTTGGTCCAACAACAGCAGTAATATTTTCTTCAATTTCTATATCAGTTTTATTAGCAAAGGATTTAAAACCTTTGAGTCTTATTTTTTTCAAAAAAATATTAACCACCAACCTCACATTTTAGCCTGATTTTACATTTAAAAACCTACCCTCCCGGATAGGTTTTAAAAGTTCGTGATTTATCTAGGCTCTACAAGAAATTTAATAGCTGTTCTTTCTTCTCCATTTATTTCGATTTCTGTAAATGCGGGAATCATAATTAAATCCATTCCATTGGGAGCAACATAGCCCCGAGAAATTGCAATTGCTTTAATTGTCTGATTAACTGCTCCTGCACCAACTGCCTGTAGTTCAACTTTTTTTTCTTCCCTCAAGACTGCTGCTAAAGCACCGGCAACAGCTTTTGGATCTGATTTTGATGAAACCTTTAATTCTTCCATAAATAATGTAACTCCCCCTTAAAATTAATAATTACTATATTTGTTCTAAAATAGGTGGAGAATCTTAAGAATTATAAAAATAATTCTGAGAATATTTAAACAGCTAGTTATTTATTTCTCGATTAAAGGCTTTTTTCCTTCTTTATTAGCTAAATTAAGCAATATTTTTTAATTTTTCTACTTCCTGCTCACTCAAATATCTAAAATCTCCCTCTTTAACACCCTCAAGAGTTAAAAATGCAAAGGCAATTCTTTTCAGGGAGATTACAGGAAAACCTGCAATTTTGGCCATTCTTCTGACCTGTCTGTTCCTGCCTTCATGAATAACTATATCAAATTGAGTCTGTCCAGCTTTATGTTTAACATTTGTTATTTCAGCCGGGGCAGTTTTTTGGCCGTCAATTACCATTCCCGCTTCAAATTTTTCAAAATCTTCCCTGCCCAATTCTCCCTGAGCTAAAACCCTGTATTTTTTGTCAACTTCCTTTTTGGGATGAGTCAATTTATAGGTCAAATCCCCATCATTGGTTAAAATTAAAAGACCGGAACTGTCATAATCAAGCCTGCCTGCCGGATACAATCTCTGTTTTAAATCAGGGATTAAATCCATAACCGTAGGTCTTCCTTCTGGGTCTGAAACTGTAGTAATATATCCCTCCGGTTTATTTAATAAAATATATCTTTTTTTCTCTTCACTTATTAGTTCACCGTCAACAGCAATCTCATCCTGATCCGGGTCAACCTTAAATCCCATTTCTGTAACTGTTTTACCATTAACCTTAACTCTACCTTCTGCTATAATTTCCTCTGATTTTCTGCGAGAAGCAACCCCTGCATGGGCCATAACTTTCTGCAGTCTCTCCATTTTTCCACCTCAAATTTATAAATTAGAATTAAAAAGTTATCCAGGTTATTTTTTATCTGATTTCAACTTTTTTTCTTTTGCAGCCGCTTTTTCTGCAGCTTCTTCTATTTCCTCTTCAAATAATTTTTCTACCCTTTCAATCTCCGGCAGCTCATCCAGATCTTCAATATCCAGGTATTCTAAAAACTGATCTGTGGTTCCGTAGATTATCGGGTTACCAATAGTTTCTTTTCTGCCCACTTCTTCTATTAATTCATATTTGCTTAAAGTATTCAAAGTTCTCTCCACACTGACTCCTCTAATTTCTTCAATCTCTGAGCGGGTAACCGGCTGTCTGTAAGCAATAATAGCCAGTGTTTCCATAGAAGCAGTAGAAAGAGAAGAAACCTTTGTTATATCAAATAATTCTTCTATCTCAGCTGCAAATTCTTTTTTTGTCTGAAATAAGTAGCTGTCATTATATTCTTTAAGCTGAATTCCAAATTCTGATCCCTGATATTTCTGCTCCAGGTATATAATAATTCTTTCCAGTTTTTCTTCCGAAAAAGAAGTTATCTCCTTTATTACAGCATACGGCAGCTTTTTTTTGCTGCTGAAAATTAAAGCTTCAACTAGAGCAATATCCTTTGGTTTTAAATCTTCAAAACCAAGATTATCGAGTATCTGCTGCTCTTTTTCTCTTCTTTTGCTGCTGAGATAACTTATATTATCCTCACTCATCAAATCACCTTTCCATACTGATCCTGATATCAGAAAAATTGCTGTTTTGTACCACCCTTATTCTTTTTCTCTTCATCAGCTCTAATAAAGCAAGCAGGCTGACCACAATTTCCAGCTGATTATTTTCTTCTTTAATTAAATTAAAAAATGAAACTTCCTGATTAACCTGCCTGATGTTTTTTAAAATGTCTCTAATCTTATCACTGATACTGAATTTCTCTTCTTTTAAATATTCCAGATTGGGATTATTTAAAACCTCTGTTTCCTCTTCTTTTTCAGCAGTTATAGCCTTAACAACCAGCTCGTGCAGCTCAGAGGCTGAAATTTCCAGATCAACCTGCAGCATCTCCGGCATCAGTTCTTCTATATCAACCTGAGCCTGATAGCGGTTCCCTGCCTGTTCTTCCCACTCTTTTAACATTTCAGCAATATTTTTAAATAACTCATACTCTCTCAGTCGGGTAATTAATTCATGTTCACTTTCTTCCTCCTGCTCATCTTCCTCAGGCAGCAGGGCCTTAATTTTGATTTCAATCAGTTCAGCCGCTATAATCAAAAACTCACTTGCCAGATCAATATCAAATTCCCGCATCTGCTCTAAATACTGCAGATACTGATCAGTTATTCTGGCCAGAGAAACTTCACTGATCTTAATTTCATTTTTTTTAACCAGCTGGTATAAAAGCTCCAGTGGGCCCTCAAAGTCATCCAGTACAAGTTTATAATCCATAACTTAACCTCTCTTTTTACAATAATAGTCCGTACATTGTATTAACCAGTGGTCCAATAATACCCCACAAAATTCCTGTATAGGCCAAAAGAAGTAATAAAATCATTCCATAAGGGCCTTCAAGTTTGCGGATATATTTATCAAATTTAGGTGGTAAAAAACCCATTAAGATTTTAGAACCGTCCAGTGGTGGTACAGGTAATAAATTGAAAAAACCGAGGCTCAAATTAATAATTATTGCCAGCTGAAAGAAAACAAAAATAGTCTGAACCAGACTGCCATAACCAGCAATCTGCATCTGATATAATGTAGATGAGCTGAAAAAGACAACTACTCTGGCGATTAAAGCAAACAAAGCTGCCAGAAAAAAGTTAGCCCCCGGGCCAGCAAGACTGACAAACATCATGCCCTGTCTTGGGTTCTTGTAGTAATTAGGATTAATCGGCACCGGTTTGGCCCAGCCAAAACGCCTGGTTAAGATCAGCACTAGACTTCCAATTGGATCTAAATGTGCCAGCGGATTTAAAGTTAATCTTCCCTGAGACTTTGGAGTTGGATCCCCTAATTTATGAGAAACATAACCGTGCATAAACTCATGTAATGATAAAGAAAATAATAGCACCGGTATTAGTAATAAAAGTTCGTAAATTGTATTCATTATTTCACCTCTTCTTCAAAGCTGTTAAATTTATATTATCTTTTTTAAATAGTTGAGTGCTTCATCTCTGGAATTTAACTGATCTCTCAAAATCTGATCTCTAACTTTTAACAAATATTCCTTAATCTCCGGTCCCTGCTCTACCCCCAGCCCTAATATATCATGTCCGGAAACAGGTATTTCAATCTCATTTCGCTTTTGTAAATGCTTAAATATTTCTTCTACATAATCCTGCCTGAACTCTCTGACAGCATACATTATCAGTTCTTCTATATTATAATTTTCAAGTTCCCTGTATCTTAAAGCAGGATCTTTAATTTCAAAAACTGCAGAATCAATGTCCTCCCAGCATTTGTGAACAAAAATCTTTTTTTCGGGAATGGACAGCGGCCAGGATTTAATTAAGCTTTCTTTACTATTATAGAACAAAATCATTAGTCTGACAAGAAAATGATTAACATCCAGTCCTTTTTCTCGGCTTATTGCAAGCAGCTTCTCCCCTTTTAGAAAATCAGCATCTCTGCTGCTGTCAAATTTAAAATTATCTTTGATCAATTTTAAAACCGGTATCTGATTTAATAAAATAGATGAAAACTGAGAAATATCTTTTTCTGCCTCAAACAAATATGAGAGCTCTGTAAAAACTCGCTCCAGTGCCAGTTTATGATAATCGTAATTTTTTAATGATCTTCTGCTCAGCTCAACCGTTTCAGCACTTAACTTAAACTCTTTTAAAATTTGAAAACGAATACCCCTTAAAATTCTCAAAGGATCATCTCTAAAACTGTAATTATGAAGCACCTTCAGGATTCTGTTCTGGAGATCATTCAGAGCTCCAAAAAAATCATAGAGTATCCCTCTGCGCTCTGGATGCAGATCAATAACCAGAGTGTTAATTGTAAAATCACGGCGGAAAAGATCAGAAAATAAATCAGCTTTTTCTACAAGCGGCAGAGAACCGGGAAAGTGATATTTTTCTTCTCTACAGCTTGCTATATCAATAGAATAACCGTATTTATTGTGTAAAAAACCGGTAGAAAATTTATTATTATAATCATATTCATAGCCATATTTTTCAGCCAGATGATCAAAAAACTTTTTTAAATCTCCATCAAGCAGTAGATCCAGATCCTTATTTAAAGGCAGGTTGATCAATAAATCTCTGACCTGTCCTCCGACCAGATAGAGGTTATAACCGAGCTCTGCCGCTTCTGCAGCAAGTTTTAAAAGCAGTTTTTTTCTTTCTGCCGGCAGATAGTTCAATAAATCTGATTTGTAGTGCAGAAATGAAGCCTGATTATGGTTATTTTTCTGATATTTTTTTAAGAGATCAAGACCTTTGTCAAGATCTATACTTAAACTCTTATAGGCTGCATTGTTGTGATAGGGAACATTATGTTCCCCCGACTTAACTCGGCCCAAAAACTGAATCTTATATTTTATAAGATTAACACTTTCTTTGTTAAAATATACATTATCCTGATCGATTAAATAATTATTTTCCAGATAAAAGCACTGATCTTCAGCATCTACCTGCAGTGCAGCTTTTTTGAAATCTACTTCTTTTAAATTATTAACCTTAATTATTTTATTGTTAAAAGTAAAATATTCTTCTGCCATTGAATTAAGAAGTTTTTTTAATAAATCATTTCTTTTTTTCATTAGTAGTCACCACTTTAAAAGACTGCCTCAATAGAGACAGCCTGATTTATAATCAAAATTTTAGTTTCAATTAACTTCATTTAAGTCAATTTTCTTTAGTTTGGGATTATCTGCAGCTCAGCTTCCAGACCCTCACCATTAAAAATAGTCATAAACTCACCTCTAAAATTTACTTATTTAATTATTTCATATAGTAGTTCATTTTTTTCCTGTTTTTCTGCAGTAATTGTAAAAGCATCTAATAGTTTTTTCTCTGCTTCTGCGAGGTTTTTGCTATCATTATAATATAATACTGCCAGTGTATCACCCTTATTAACCTGATCAGCAGTTTTTTTCTTAAGTTCTAAGCCAACAGCAAGATCAATTTTAGATTCCTTATTCTCTCTGCCGGCACCTAAAATCATTGCTGATAGACCGACATTTAAAGCTTTAATTTCTGAAATATATCCTGATTTTTCTGCTTTTACTTCAACAGTTGAATCAGCAGTCGGAAGCAGTGATAAATCCTCAACAACTTTTGCATTACCACCCTGAGCAGTAATCATCTCTTTAAACTTATCTAAAGCTTTTCCGTTTTTAAGATTTTCTCGCAAAATATTTTTGCCCTCTTCTAAATCCTTAATCCTGCCTGCAAGCTGCAGCATTCCAGCACCCAACTCAATACAGAGCTCTGTTAAATCTTCAGGACCTTCTCCCTGAAGAGTTTTAATAGCTTCTTTTACTTCTAAAGCATTCCCCACTGCCCTACCAAGCGGTTGATTCATATCAGTAATATAAGCTGTGGTATCTCTTCCTACTTCCTTACCAATTGCCACCATGGCCTCTGCCAGCTTTTTAGCACTGTCAAAGTCTTTCATAAAAGCACCATTACCTGTTTTTACATCAAGTACAATTGCATCTGCCCCACCAGCCAGCTTTTTACTCATAATACTGCTGGCAATCAGAGGAATCGACTCAACTGTAGCTGTTACATCTCTTAAACCATAAAGCTTCTTATCAGCTGGAGTTAAATTTCCTGTCTGTCCAACTACCGCCACTCCATGCTGATTTACATTGTCAAAAAATTTATCTCTGCTCAGTGAAGTATTGAAACTGGGTATTGATTCTAATTTATCAATTGTTCCACCTGTATGGCCGAGTCCGCGCCCCGACATCTTGGCCACTGGAATTCCAGCTGAGGCTACCAGAGGTGCCAGAATGAGAGTGGTTGTATCTCCAACTCCACCTGTACTGTGTTTGTCAACTTTAATCCCTTCAATTGGACTTAAATCTATCATATCACCTGATTCAGCCATCAGCATTGTTAAATTTGCAGTCTCTTCAGCATCCATCCCCTGAAAATATACTGCCATTGCCCAGGCTGAGAGCTGATAATCAGGTATATCTCCGTTAACATAACCATTGATTAAAAATTCCAGTTCTTCTTTATTTAGTTTTTTACCTTCTCTTTTTTTATATATTATATCATACGCACGCATGCCTAAACCCTCCAGCTAGATATTTTTAATAATACCACTCATTAATTTGATAAAATCAGGTCTAACTTTTTCTGCAATTTCAACAACTTCATTATGATCTAATGGCTGATTTAAAACTCCAGCCGCCATATTGGTTATACAGGAAACACCAATTATTCCAAGACCCATATGATTGGCTGCAATTACTTCCGGAACAGTTGACATTCCTACAGCATCAGCACCAATTGTTCTTAAATATTTTATTTCAGCAGGTGTTTCATAACTCGGTCCTGATTCAGCAGCATAAATACCTTTACGGGTTAAAATCCCATTTTCTCTGGCCACATTTTCTGCTACTTCAATCAGCTCTTTGTTATAGGCCTCTGACATATCAGGAAAACGAGGTCCAAATTCATCATAATTTTCACCTATCAGCGGATTATCTCCCATTAAATTAATATGATCAGAAATAATCATAAATTCACCAGCAGAAAATTCTTCGTTAACTCCACCGGCTGCATTGGTTAAGATCAGCTTTTCAATTCCAACCTCTTTCATAATTCTAACTGGCATAACAAGCTCCTGCATTGTATAACCCTCATAATAGTGAGTTCTTCCCTGCATGGCAATAACCTTTTTGCCCTCCAGCTCACCAATTACAAAGCGCCCGGCATGGCCTTCAACTGTAGAAACAGGAAAATTATTGAGCTCACCATAATCTATATAAACAGGATTTTCAATTTCCTCTGCCATCACTCCGAGTCCAGAACCTAAAATAAGTCCAATCTCCGGCTGATAATCGAGCTGATCAGCAATGATCTGAGCATTCTTTTTAATATCTTCAAGCATTCTTATAACCTCCATTAAAGTAATTTCTATAAATACATCTAACTTTCTAAAAATATAAAAAATCTTATTTGAACTTTCTCAATAATCTATCTGATAGTAAATTTATTTAAATCGTCTCCCCAGGCTATCTGGTGGGAAATTTATAATTTATAAAAATAAATAGTTAAATTATTGGACTAAATTATAAATTTACCATCACTATAGATCAATTCACCATCAGCATAAATTTCTCCACCGTCTTTCATATCACAGAGCATATCCCAGTGAATGGTCGAGATATTTTCACCACCGGTTTCTGGATAGCTGCGGCCTAAAGCTAAATGGATTGTTCCTCCGATTTTTTCATCAAAGAGCATATTACGGGTAAATTCGGTAATACCTTCATTACAGCCAACAGCAACCTCTCCTACATAACGAGAGCCTTCATCTGTATCCAGAAGTGAATGCAGTAATTCTTCTCCCTTAGCTGCCGAGGCATTAATCACCTTCCCATTTTTAAATTCAAGTCTGATATCTTCAATTTCCTTACCGCTGTATATTCCGGGGAAAGAAAATCTGATTCTTCCCTCAACACTGTCTTCAATTGGACCAGTAAAAACTTCACCACCAGGGTAATTTTCCTTACCCTTATCAGCAATCCAGCTTCTGCCTCCAACCTTACATCTTAAATCCGTATCCTTAGAAATAAAATGCAGCTCATTTTTCTGATTTAAAATCTCTGCAATTCTTTCTAGTTCTTTCCCAAATTCTGTCCAGTAAGCAACTGGATCTTTTTTATTTAAATGACAGGCCTGATAAACAAATTTTCTGTAATCGAGCAGTGACATTCCTGCTTCCTGAGCATCAGCATGAGTTGGAAACTGACAGAGATTCCAGTTTAAACTTCCTTCTGCAGCTCTGTTCATCATAATTTCGCTGATTTCTTTCTGGGCAATTGAATGCTTCTTTATTTTTTCTGGATCTACTCCGGCCAGATTTTTAGTATTATTATTAGCTAAAATCCTTAATGAAGCATCAACATTTTCAATTAAATATTTTTTAAAAGGTGAGCAGTAATTTAGCTGCTCTTCAGAAGCATATTCATAAAAAAGCTCTTCCTGTTCATCAAAACTGGTTATTACCAGAGGATGACCTCCCTTTTTGAGTACTTCTTTATAGACTTCTTTAATTAAATCTTTACTTATATCTTCGCCCTGGATTAAAACCTGATCTCCTTTTTCAACCTCAAGTGAATAATTTACTAAAAGTTCCGCATATTTTTTCAATTTCATATCTGCCATAACTTAACCTCTTTTCTATTTAAAAATAACCTTACCATAAGTTCCGCCACCACCACTCTGAAAAGTAAAATCCTGCTGGCGGGCTTTAATTATTTTATTAAAGATTCTACTGCTCATACATTTTTTTAGTTCTTTACTGCTTAAATTGTGAATAACATCCATTTCAGTTCCACAATTTTTAAAAAGTTTTGCCGCTGTTTTTTTACCAATACCCGGAATATCTAAAAGGGGTACCTGATAAATATATTCCGGCCTGTGGGCAGGATGCTCTGCTTTTTTATTTTCAGCTATTTTCAGTATTCTATCTTTAACCCCCACTACGACCTTATCTGAACCACAATCAGGACACTGCAGCACAGCTTCTTTTCCAGAAAAAATACTGTCACAATCCTCACAGTGAGAGCGGTGATATTTCCCCAGTTCCGGATTTAAACCATAATTTTTTTTGATTCCACCCGATTTTCTTGTTAATGCTTTAAAAACTGAATTAAAATTGAGCTCTTCAAGCTCCATAATGTTATATTCCCGGGCAATTTTGGGCAGGGAATGTGCATCAGAATTACTTAAAAAAGATTTTTCGCTCAACTCCGGCAGTAGATCGGCCATCTCGGTATCGGCACTAAGTCCAAGTTCTACAGCTGGAATTTTATCCCACTCAGCCGGTGTAAAAACTTCACTATAAGTTTTAAAAGCTCTACCATAAAAACTTTTATGGGGGGTAAAAATATGAGCAGGTATCATGGTTCCTCCGTGATAATCAACAATCTTCAACAGTTCTTTCCCCGTTAAACTTGCAGCCTGAGAACTGAGAGTAATATTTGAAATATAATTATCCATTGTGCTGCTGAATTCTTTAATCTGTTTTATTTTTGGAAAGAAGGCAAGATAATGAACCTGGCCTCCATTTTCTTCTCTGCTTTCTACCTCTGCCCCCGGTAAAACAAGCAGCTGGTCTGAATAAAGTATCCCACCCTGATCCAGTTCTTTCATCTGACCTGAAGCAAGCATCTGATCAATATCCTTTAGAACAACCGGAGAGGCACAGTCAATTATACCAATTATATCCAGTCCTTTTTTAAAAGCAGCTTCTTTTAGTATATTGGGAAAATTCAACTTCCTGGAGGCTGTGATTTTAACCGGACTGCCGTCACTGCCACCTCCAATGTGAATATGTAAATCAGCAAAATATTTATCAGTCATTAAAAATCACCGAGATAATGCATTACTGCTATTAGTGTTTTGCTGTCTTTAATTTTACCGGCCTCGAAAAGTTCTTTTAATTGATCCTTAGTTTTTGGAACAACCTCAATATATTCTCCTTCTTCCAGATCTGTACCTACAAATTTCAGATCTTCTGCCTGATAAATATAAATAGTTTCTGTGCTGTAACCGGGAGTTGGATAAAACTCGAATAATTTATTGAATTTTTCAGCAGTATAACCGGTTTCTTCTCTTAATTCACGGCGGGCACATTCTGCTATATCCTCATCCGGCTCTAATTTGCCGGCAGGAATTTCATAAATTACTTCATCAACTGCATATCGATACTGTTTGATCAGGAGAATTTTCCCCTCATCATTTTCAGCCAGTACAGATACTCCTCCACTGTGTTCTACAACTTCACGGGCAGATTTATGTTTATTTGGAAATTCAACTTCATCTCTATAAAGTTTTAAAATATTTCCTTCATAAAGCATTTTACCAGCTGTTTTTATTTCTTTCTTAATTTTCATTATAAGCCTCCATTATGAAACTTTTAAGTCAACCATGATTTTATCTGCCAATTTAGCAATAAATTGAGAATTAGTTGGTTTAACATTTTCATTCACATTATTTTTAAAATATTTTTTTAGTGCTTCCTGATTTCCCCGCTGCCAGGCTACATCGATTGCATGTCTGATAGCCCTCTCAACTCTGCTTGAAGTAGAATCAAATTCTTCGGCAATCTGAGGATATAATTCTTTAGTTACAGCACTTAGTAAATCCATATCTTTAATTACCATTTCTATGGCCTGACGCACATAGCGGTAGCCTTTTATATGGGCTGGAATTCCTAATTCTTCAATTACATTTGTAATCAAAGGAGTATAATTACCATTTTCAAATTCTATTTGAGCCTGATTGAAATGAATATTCTCTGTACTGCCATCACTTTCCTCTACCAGCTGCTTGATTCTCTCCTTTAATTTATCAAGGTCAAAGGGCTTCATAATATAATAATGAACTCCCAGCTCAATTACAGTTTTCATGATTTTATCATGACCCATTGCTGTCAGAGCAACAATTTTTATATCATCAATTAAGTCCTGAGAATTTAATTCCTCTAAAACTCCAATCCCATCCAGGTGAGGCATAATTAAATCTAAAATTAAAACATCTGGATTCTCATTATTTTTTATATATTCTAAAACCTGTTCCCCATCATAAAGCATTTCCACAACATTAAAATCCCCATCAACTTCCAAAAATTCTCCTAAAAGCTGACAGAACTCTTTATTATCATCAGTAATTAAAATATCAATTTTTTCCAATTTGTTCCCCCCTGTTAATTTTCTCAACCCCTTAAATTAATACAACAAAAATTAAGCTCTATTTAACGAGCCAGCTGCAGCATTTCTTCTGCATGGGCCAGAGTTTTATCAGTGATTGTTGTTCCTCCAATCATCCTGGCAATTTCGTTAACCCTTTCTTTTTTATCCAGAGCATGAATTTTTGTGAAAGTTCTGTTTTCCCCTTTTTCCTTCTTTATTAAAAAATGATGGTTGGCTGCACTTGCAAGCTGCGGCAGATGGGTAATACAAATTATCTGTCTGTCCTTAGAAATTTGGCCTAACTTTGCTGCCATTTTAGCAGCAGTTTTACCACCTACACCACTATCAACCTCATCAAAAATTAAAGTATCCACCTGATCTAAAGCTGCAGTTATAGTCTTTAAAGAAAGCATTATTCTTGACAGCTCTCCCCCGGAAGCAATTTTAGCTAAAGATTTCAAATCCTCTCCTCTATTGGGTGAAATCAAAAATTCAATCTGATCTATTCCATCCTGAGAAATTTCTTTTTCACTGAAATCAACCTTAAACCTGACATCTTCCATCGCTAAATCTTTAAGCTCTGCTTTTAATTTTTTTTCCAAATCGGCAGCATATTTTTTTCTCAGTTCTGATAGTATTTTTGATTTGGCAAGTATTTTCTTTTTTAACTCAGATTTTTTCCTGTTTAAAGCCGAAATTTTATCTTCAATATTCTCTAACTTATCCCTTTTTTGATATAATTCATCCAAATATGAGAGCACAGTCTCAACATCTTCTCCATATTTTCTGAGTAGAGTATTAATCATATCCAGCCGATCACTAATCACAGAAATTCTCTCTTCATCATAGGCAAAAGAACTTTCAAAATCATTTAAATCAAAAACAAATTCTTCTAATCCATAATAAATATCCGCAAATTTTTTATTCAAATCTTTTAAAGTTTGATTGTATTCTTCAATTTCAGCAAATTTATTTTTTAAAACTGCCAGCCGGTCCATAATTCCTTTTTCACCGTAATCATCACCACTTAGGGCATTCAAAAGTTCTGCAGCTGCACTATAAATTTCCTCACCATGGACTAAGGATTTATATTCTTCCTTTAATTCTTCGTATTCACCTTCCTGAAGAGAGGCGGCCTCTATTTCTTCAATTTGAAAATTTATAATATCCAGTTCTCTGGCTCTTTGTGAGTCATCAATTTCAATTTCTGATAAGTCAGTTCTGACTTCTGAAAGTTTTTGGTATAAAGTTTTTATTTCAGATTTGAGACCACTAATTTCGTCACCAATAAAAGCATCCAGAACCATCAGATGGGAACTTTGATCTAAAAGCAGCTGATGTTCATGCTGACCGTGAATGTCAATCAAATAACGGCTTATCTTTTTAACAATTTTCAATGTTGCCAGCTGACCATTGATCAGGGTCCTGTTCCGCCCATTTTCTCTAATTTCGCGGGCAATTAATACTCCGTTTTCTTCTTTTTCTATACCGGCTTCATTTAAAATATTATTAATTATTTCAACTTCCTCAGGCTGAAAAAAAGCAGATATATAGGCTGCTTTTTTGCCGCTTCTGATGACATCAGTATTGGCTCGAGCACCTAATAATAGGTCAAGTGCTCCAATAATTATGGATTTACCGGCACCGGTTTCTCCGCTGAGAATATTTAAACCCTGCTTAAAATTAATATTTACCTTATTTATCAGTGCAAAATTTTTGACCTGTAAATCACTGAGCATATACTTTCCTCCTGTCATTTAGGCGAGATGCATTTTTTCCTTAACAATAGTATAAAAGGTTCGATCAGGCAGCTTTATAATTGATAACTCCTGATCTGCACCGCTGATATAAAGTTCATCTCCCTGTATAATTTCATTTTTCTGTCTGCCGTCAGCACAGCCCTTAACTGAACGACCGTTGCTGTCGACTTTTATTCTTATTTTTTCCTGATCGGAGATTACCATCGGTCTTAAATGAAGGTTATGAGGGCAGATAGGAGTAATTAAAATTGCCTTTACCTTGCGGGGATTAATTATTGGACCCCCGGCAGATAAAGAATAGGCGGTTGAACCAGTTGGAGTAGAAAGAATTAAACCATCACCTCTAAAATTATTGACCAGCTCATTATTAATAAAAAGTTCAATTTTTAACATTTGAGAATCCGGATCTCTATTAAAAACATAATCATTAAGGGCATAATTACTTGTTATTTTCTTATCATCCCGGTAATGATCTATCTTCAGCATCATCCTTTTTTCAATCTTATAATTATTGTTTGCAATCATCTCAAGTGCTTTTGTTAACTCTTCAGTTTCAACATCAGTCAAAAAACCAAGATGTCCTACATTAATTCCAAGCAGCGGTATATCACTGCCAATAAAATGATGAGAACTGTGTAAAAAGGTTCCATCACCACCGATTATAATTATATAATCAGCTTCTGCTTTAATTTTTTGATAGTCAGCTTCTTTATCTTCTTTTGCAAGTTCTGAAGCAGCACGTTTTTCAATTAAATAATCTTTTCCTTCAGCTTCAAACCAGTCTATAGCTCTCTCTGCAACAGAAAATGCTTCTTTTTTGTCCAAATTTATTATTAAAGCGGCTTTATCCATATTAATTGCCTCCCAGTTCTGAATGAGCAGAATTGATAGTTTTTTCTATAATCTGCTGCCAGCTCTGCTGTTTAAAATCAGATCTATGTTCAGTAAATTTAAGGTGAATTAGATATTCAATATTTTTACTTGAAGCACCGGTAATTGGAGAATAACTTAAGGCTGAGGGTTTAAAACCCTCTTTAAGAAAAAATTCACTTAAACTTTCTATAATATCGCGATGAATTTCCGGATCTTTTACAACACCATTTTTTCCGACCCGCTCTCTTCCGGCCTCAAATTGCGGCTTAATCAGGGCTATAAAATCACCCTCTTTTTTCAAAAATTTTTTAACCCCGGGTACAATCAGACGTAAGGAGATAAAAGAAACATCGGTCACAATTATAGGAACTTCCACCGGCAGCTCATCTTTTTCTAAATGACGAAAGTTGCATCTCTCCAGTATCTCAACCCGCTCATCCTGCCGCAGTTTCCAGGCCAGCTGACCATAGCCGACATCAATGGCATAAACCTTTTTGGCCCCCTGCTGCAGCAGACAATCAGTAAAACCGCCTGTAGACGCTCCAATATCTATTACCTCTTTATCAGCGGGGTCAACAGCAAAAACTTTTAAAGCTTTTTCCAGTTTGAATCCTCCGCGGCTGACATAAGGATTTTTATCTCCCCTGTATTCTATCTCAGCTTCAGGATCAATCTGAGTACCGGCTTTATCTTCTCGTTGTCCGTTTACAAAGACCAGACCGGCCATAATGGCTCTTTTGGCCTGAGAGCGGCTCCTAAACATATTTCTTTCAGTAACCACCACATCTAATCTTTCTTTTGCGGCCATAAACTATTTACCTCCTCTGCTTCAGCAAGCAGAGAAAGAGCGTTTTCAAGAATTCCTCTTGCATCAAGCTGATATTCGCTTTTCATTTCTTCCATTCCACCCTGCCTGACAAATTCATCGCCAACACCTATTCTTTTAATATTGGGAAGAATAATTCCCCTGTCAGCAGCCAGTTCAAGTACAGCAGAAGAAAAACCTCCGGCTAAAACCTGTTCTTCTGCAGTTAGAATGTTCTCAGAGTTTTTAAGAGCCCTGATAACAGTCTCCTCATCCAGAGGTTTAATAAATCTGGCATCAACTAAGGCCGTCTGGTAGCCATTATTATTCAAAATCTGAGCGGCTTTGCGGGCCGGCTCAACTGTTGAGCCGACAGCTAAGATTGTGAGATCCATTTCCGCCTCAATTTTAATTAATTCCTCAGCTTTTCCAATCTCTATCTCTTTTAAATCTTTAACTGCAAGCGGAATATATTCCCCTGCTGCAGCTCCCCTTGGATAGCGCAGCACTGCCGGACCCTCATAATTTACTGCAGTATAAAGCATCTGCTGCAGCTGCTCGGCATTTGCGGGTGCCATCATAATCAGATTAGGAATCGGGCGCAGAAATGAATAATCAAATAAACCCTGGTGAGTTTCTCCATCATTACCTACAATTCCAGCCCTATCAGCTGCTATTGTTAAATCAATATTCTGAATGCAGACATCATGAATTACCTGATCATAAGCCCGCTGCAGAAATGTAGAATAAATAGCACAAACAGGCTTCATACCACCTTTGGCCAGGCCTGTGCTCATTGTCAGAGCGTGCTGTTCTGCTATACCAACATCATAATACCGCTCAGGATAAGATTCAGCAAAAAGCTCCATCTTTGTTCCAGAAGGCATAGCGGCAGTTACACCGGCAATTTTTTCGTCTTCAGCTGCCATTCTGGTCAGGCATTCACCAAAAACTCTGCTGTAGCTTACCCTGGTTTTTTCCTTTTTAGAACTTCCATCTTTAATATTAAAAGCACCCACACCGTGAAATTTATCAGGATTATTTTCAGCAGGTGGATAGCCCTTACCCTTTTTTGTTATTACATGTAAAAGCACAGGACCTTCTACAGCCTCTGCCTTTTTAAAATATTTCATCAATTCTATTATATTATGGCCATCAACCGGTCCCAGATAATTAAAACCAAATTCTTCAAAAAGAACTCCCTGAATTAAACTGTATTTTAAAGCATCTTTGACTCTGTCAACTGTACCGGAAACAGTTTTTCCAAACTTTGGAATTTTATTGATTAAAAATTCAATATCTTCTTTTACTTTTTTTAAAGTAGGGTCATTCCTTAAACCGGATAAATAGTTGGAAATAGCTCCTACATTATCAGAAATTGACATCTCATTATCATTTAAAATAACATTAATGTCAGCTCCGATATGTCCGGCATGATTTAAAGCCTCAAAAGCCATCCCTCCGGTTAGAGCACCATCTCCAATAACTGCATAAATATCTCCCATCTGATCTAAATTTTCTCTGGCTAAAGCCAGTCCTACTGCAGCTGAAATAGAAGTGCTGCTGTGGCCGGCACCAATAATGTCATGGGGAGATTCAGTGCATTTTGGATAACCACTCAATCCATTTTTCTGTCTTAAATTTCCAAAACACTCTTTACGTCCTGTTAAAATTTTATGAGTATAAGCCTGATGACCAACATCCCAGATAATTTTATCTGTTGGACTGTTTAAATAATGATGCAGAGCAATGCTTAATTCTACAGTACCCAAATTTGATGCTAAATGTCCCCCTGTTTCTGAAATATTTTCCAGCAGAAAACTTCTTATTTCAGAGGCCAGTTCTTTAAGCTGTGAACCCTTTAATTTTTTTAAATCATCCAAGCCATTTATCTGCGATAAATAATCACTCATTAGTTCCACCTCTTTTTATAAAGCCAAATATTTTATCATAAGTAAGATGAAAAAATGCTAAAAATCTACCAACCACAAAAATTATTCTGGTTGATTTTTTCATTCCATAATATTTAAAAAAAGCTTTGCCCCCAACTGTTAAAGCAGAAGCGAGTCCAATCAGAATTAAATTAGTCCAAAAATTTGAAAAACCATAATAATTAATTAAGTCTATAGCAATTACAGCACTGATTGCACCACTGATTGTTCCACATATATCACCAACAATATCACACATTAAACTTGCTACCTTGTCTCCATTTTTAGCAAGATAAAGAGAAGTTTTAGCTCCAAATATTTTTTTTGCAGCCTTAGCATTAAAAGGCTCGGTCTTAGCAACTGTAGCAGCAACACCGACCATATCTGATAAAACACCTACTATAATAATAATTAACAGTATTATTACTGCCATCGGTAGAGGTACAAACTGCACCTGTGTCTGTGAAACTGATGAGACACTTACCGCAATAAAAAAAGTCATTATAGCAATAATAATACTGCTCTTTAAATTAGCCAACAAATATTCACCTCAATTTATAAAATTACAGATGGCAATATAATAGATAAATGCTGTGTCATAGGTCCAGCAGGTTTTCCCCAGGAATTCCTGTCTGTCGCCATTCAGGAGATTTCTCTTTAAATTCCTGCTGCAGGGTTTCCCTCTGCAGAGCTGGATTGCCACTAAGAACACACTTTAATCCCTATTATATCCCATTTGGACAGTCTAGAAGTTTTCCTTAACAGCATTTAAACTATCTCCTAGCTTCTTTTGCAGTACTGGTTTCCAGCAGGTTCAACCCAGGGCTGGATCCCGGCACCTGTGTTTTGCTACTGTCTCCAGTACCACTTCAAAGCAGGCTACACTGCTCAACCTTGCGGCTGAGGCAGGTGAACCTGGCCTTGTTAGTTATAATTCTAATAACTCGACCAGGCCTCCGCGGGAAAGGGGTCAACGCCCACATGCCGTTGTGGATCGCCCCAAACCCTTATCTCTCTGCAACAGCCCCCGACTGGGCGTCAGCAGCTATTACAAAGAACTTCATCGATATGCCCGTTGACGGATTTTTAGGCCCGCCTTCAGAGATAGTATACTGACTAGAATACTGCACCATCTGCATTTTAATTAATTATAACACATTTATATAGACCCTTCAATTAATGCTGTCGTTTTAAAATATAATCAACTAAATCCTTTAAGGTATCTGCTCTCTCACCAAAAATATTTAAAGCCTCTTTTGCTCTGGCTGCATGTTTTTCGGCTGAAATTTTAGCTTCCTCATAACCCAGTAATTTGGGATAGGTTGATTTATTTAATTCCTGATCTCTGCCGACAACCTTACCCAGCTTTTCAGTTTCACCTGTCAGGTCAAGCAGATCATCTATAATTTGAAATAAAACACCAATATTTTCAGCATAATCTAAAAGAGCCCTCTTTTCCTCAGGCAGATATTGAGAACAATAAAGCCCATTTAAGACTGCTGCTTTAATCAGAGCTCCTGTTTTGGCTCTATGTACTTCCTTCATTTCTGCCAGGCTCAATTCTTTATTTTCCGCTTCTAAGTCAAGCACCTGACCGCCGACCATTCCCTGATAACCGGAAAACTTTGCTGTATTAGCAATGATTTTAATTTTAGACTCAGCATCAAGCTCCAGCTCTGATAAAACTTCAAAAGCATAGGTTAAAAGTGCATCTCCCGCCAGGATAGCAGTTGCTTCTCCAAAAACAAGATGATTTGTCCTTATACCTCTTCTCAGCTGATCATCATCCATTGCCGGCAGATCATCATGAATTAAAGAATAGCTGTGGATCATCTCTAAAGCTGAACCGGCCTGCAGTGCTGCCTGATAATCTCCGGCCAAAAGCTCTGCTGTTAACAGAGATAAAACAGGCCTGATTCTCTTTCCACCTGAGAGCAGTGTATATTTCATCGCCTCAGTCAGCGGAGGTGCAAGCTGATCATTAAGCTCCATCAAATCTTCTAAATTATTTTCTACTTCTCCGGCTTTTTCAGCCAGAATTTTTTTTATTTTTTGCAAGTTTATTCCTCCTCAATCTCAGATTCAAAAGGAACTTCCTCAGTAAATTCCTCATCTTCTTTTAACATCAGCTCAATTTTATTTTCAGCCTTATCAAGTTTTTGATGACAGAATTTAAGCAGTTTCATCCCCTGACTAAATTCTGCAAGAGTTTTATCCAGTGATAGGCCGCCTTTTTCAAGGTCTTCTACAATTTTCTGCAGTTTTTCTAAAGCTGATTCAAAATCTAGATCTTCAGTGTTAATCTCATTATTTTCTTCTTGTTTATTAACCATTAATATCACCATCTTTTCTACAAGCTTTTACTTCCAAATCTGCCTGACCCTCACTTAAAAGAGCCCGCAGCTGATCTCCTACTTCAATTTGGTCAGCTGATTTAATTGTCCTCTGCTCCTGATCCTGCAGTATAGAATAACCACGGTCGAGAGTTTTTAGTGGACTTAAATTATTCAGCTTCTGATATAATAACTGATATTTATTTTCCCAGCTGTTATATTTTTTCTCTATTTGATGTTTAAGTTTTGTCTCCAGACTGTCCAGTTCCTGCTCATAATCGCGAAATAACTCTTCCGGAGAGGCAAAAATCCTTCTCTCAGAAATACTCTGCAGCCTGTTCTGCAGTTCTTTAATTTTAGCAGTACTGCTGTTTAAAAGGCGCTGTGTCAAATTTTCAAGCCTATTTAAAATTTCTTCTCTGCTGGCAGTTGCCAGTTCTGCTGCAGCTGATGGTGTTGGAGCACGCAGATCAGCAACAAAGTCGGAAATAGTAAAATCAGTTTCATGGCCAACTCCACTGATCACAGGCAGGCTGGAATTATATATCGCCCGGGCCACCTCTTCTTCATTAAAAGGCCAGAGGTCCTCAATTGAGCCACCACCTCGACTGATAATAATTAAATCGATATCATCACGACTGTTTAAATATTCAATACCGGCAGTGATTTCTCCTTTAGCAAGCTTACCCTGCACATGAGCCGGTACTATTAAAACAGAAAAATTACCGCTGCGCCTTTTCATTACAGATAAAATATCTCTGATTGCTGCCCCGGTAGGAGAAGTTACAATTCCTATCTTACTGGCTAAAAGCGGAATCTCCTTTTTCCTGCTTTCAGCAAAAAGACCTTCTTTTTCCAGTTCAGCCTTTAATTTTTCATAGGCCTCATATAATTTTCCTTTACCCGCCTTTTCCATTTCTCGGGCATAAAATTGATATTCTCCCCGCTGAGCATAAATATCCATGCTGCCCCTGGCCTCAACCTGCATACCTTCTTCGGGCTCAAAATCAAGAGAAGAATTATAGCCCTTAAACATCACAGTTTTCAGCTGTGAGTTTTTATCCTTTAAGGTAAAATACATATGACCTGAACTGTGGTGGTAAAAATTAGATATCTCACCACTGATCCAGAAATCAGAAAGAAGAGCATCTTCTTTAATTAAAGCCTGAAGATACTCTGTGATTTCTGCTACTGTATAAATCTTTTTTTCTTTTTTTGAAAATAAATTATCCTGATATAAATCTGACATAAAATCAACCACTTCTATTTTTTAGATTTCTCTAACAAATAATTCTTTATATTTTCTGCCGCTGTTTTGCCGGCACCCATTGCTTTAATAACTGTTGCTGCTCCGGTAACAACATCTCCACCGGCATAAACACCCTCTATACTTGTTTCCTGATCACCATCAACCTCTATTCCACCCCAGCTTTTTGTTTTTAAATCATCTGTATTTCTGGTTAAAAGTGGATTTGGGTTCTGACCAATAGCAACAATTACAGTATCCAGATCAAGCATCCAGTTGGAGCCTTCAATCGGGATTGGTCTCCTTCTACCTGATTCATCTTTTTCTCCCAGCTTCATCTGCTGACATTCCATTTTATCAACTCTGCCATCTTTACCGTGGATTGCAACCGGATTATTTAAGAGTTTAAATTCTATTCCTTCTTCCTGAGCATGATGTATTTCTTCACTCCTGGCAGGCATCTGTTCTTCAGCCCTTCTGTAAACTATATATACATTTTCTGATCCCAGTCTTTTAGCTGTTCTGGCTGAGTCCATAGCCACATTTCCTGCTCCAACTACAGCAACTTTATCTCCAACTAAAACCGGAGTTTTATATTCTGGATATTTAAAGGCTTTCATTAAATTAACTCTGGTTAAAAATTCATTGGCAGTATAAACACCATTTAAGTTTTCCCCTGGAATATTTAAGAATCTGGGTAATCCTGCTCCTACTCCTATAAATATTGATTCATAACCCTGTTCAAATAAATCATCTATAGTTACTGATTTGCCGACTACAACATTTAATTGAATATCTACACCTAATTCTTTGATTGCTTCAACTTCCTGGTCAACTATATCTTTGGGCAGCCTGAACTCCGGAATACCATATCGCAGTACACCACCAGTATCGTGAAGAGCTTCAAAAATAGTAACATCAAGTCCATATTTAGCTAAATCTGCCGCAGCTGTCAGACCGGCAGGACCGGCGCCAATTACTGCTACCTTTTTGTCCTCTAATTCTGGTATTTTTGTTTTTTCTATTTCTTCTTTTGAGCTTTTATCAGTGCCCCGCTCCATATTATAATCTGCTACATATCTTTCTAAACGGCCAATTGCAACCGGCTCATTTTTAATACCCATTACACAGACATCTTCACACTGCTCTTCCTGGGGGCAGACTCTTCCACAGACAGCGGGTAAATTATTCTTGCTTTTAATTATCTGATTGGCTTCTACTACATCACCATCTTTAATAGCCTGAATAAATTGAGGTATCGGTACACTAACCGGACAGCCATCAACACAGGGCTGATGCTTGCACTGCAGACATCTTTCAGCCTCTATAACTGCCTCTTCGTTATTATAACCAAAGGGTACCTCCTCAAAATTATTAATTCTTTCTTCCGGCGGCTGCTCCCTCATTGGAGTTTTTGTTTCTTTTACATTTTTTGCTTTATTTTCAGTTTCCTCAGCTTCCTTAATCGCCTCTTCTTTTTTCGAATCAGCTGCAGCAGCTTCTACTTCTTCTTCAACTTCTTCTGTTTCTTCTATTTCTGCTTCTGCTTCACCGACAATATCTTCCTCATCCTGATAGAAATTAAGCCTGTTCATCAGCTCCTCAAAATCTACCTGATGGGCATCAAATGATGGGCCATCAACACAGGTGAATTTCCTTTCTCCGCCAACAGTTATTCTGCAGGCACCACACATGCCGGTTCCATCAACCATAATTGAATTTAAACTGACTATAGTTTTAATTCCGTAATCTTCAGTCATATCAGCAACGGCCTTCATCATCGGTACCGGACCAATTGCAATTACCAGGTCGATATCATCTTCTTTTTCCAGTATATCTTTTAAAATTTCTGTCACAAAACCATGATGGCCGTAGCTGCCGTCATCTGTTGCTATATATAAGCGATCACTGTACTGCTCTAATTCTTCTTCTAAAATAATTAAATTTTTGCTTCTGGCCCCGGTAATGCTAATAACCTCTGCACCCTGTTCATAAAAAGCTCTAACCTTAGGATATAAAAGGGCTGTTCCAGAACCTCCGCCCAGTAAAACTACTTTTTCGTATCCTTCCAGTTCAATATGATGGCCTAATGGACCAACAATATCCTTAATCTGATCACCCTGATCCATACTTCCCAGCAGTTTGGTTGAATAACCAACTTCCTGAAAAATAATAGTTATAATTCCGGTTTCACGATCATAATCAGCAACAGTCAGGGGAATTCTCTCACCCTTCTCATCTACTCTTAATATAATAAAATTACCCGGTTTAGTTTTTTCAGCAATTAAAGGTGCCTTTATTTTTAGTTTCTTAATAGTTGGTGCTAAAACTTCTTTTTCTAATATTTCGTACATAATTTCCCTCCTGAATTTTAAAAACTTAGCAAAAAAAACCCCGCTTCTTATCCCTTTATTCTTTAACGCTACTGCCAATTCCTTCTTAAATACAAAAATAATTGGTCCTGAAGCCAAGTTATTTTTTTCATAAAGTTTTACCCTAATAAATTGTATTATTAACTAAAACTGCAATAATAAGCAATATTTGAAAAAGCACTCTTGACAAATTTTAATTTATAAGTTAAAATATAATTTGTCAGTGCGAAAGTGGCGGAACTGGCAGACGCGCTAGGTTCAGGGTCTAGTGGTCTCACGACCGTGAGGGTTCGAATCCCTCCTTTCGCACCATTTTTTTAAATTTAATAATGTATTTAAAAGAGCAGATTTCTCTGCTCTTTTTTTATTTGCTATTTGTTTTATAATTTTTTTAATCTTTTTGATCCTGTTATAATTTTTATCATTCTCAGCAGTACTTAACTGAAAATTCATCTGATTTTTATATTTAAATTTCAGCCTAAGCCTCCAGCTTAGCTATAAATTCTTGTATCCTTTTAATACCTTCTCTAATTCTATCTTCGCTTAAAGCAAAGGATATGCGGACAAAATTATCCATCCCAAAAGCAATCCCTGGTACTACAGCCACTTTATTTTCTTTTAAAAGCAGATCAGAAAATGAAAGTGAACCTTCAATCTTTTTTCCATTAAATTTTTTAGCTTTAAGCTCTGAAATATCAATAAAAAAATAAAAAGCACCAGCAGGTTTGATAGCCTTTAAACCTTCAACATCTGCCAGAAGCTCAGCTGTTATATCTCGTCTCTGCTGATAGACGCCTCTGCGCTCATCAATTGTTTTTTCAAGCTCTTTATTCTCTAAAGCTTTTGCACTGGCATACTGAGCAATGGTATTTACATTAGAAGTAGTGTGGCTCTGAATTTTGGCCATACTGCTGATCCATTTTTCATTTGCAAATCCAAATCCAACCCTCCAGCCGGTCATTGAATATGATTTTGACATCCCATTAACTATTAAAAGTTTTTCTTTTAATTCAGGAAATAGCTCAATCATTGATTTAAAATTTTTGCCATCATAAAGCAGTTTATCATAAATTTCATCACTGATGATAAATATATCTTTTTCAAGCAGCAGTTCTATCAGCTCTTCCAGTTCTGCTGGAGAGTAAAAATGTCCATCAGGATTTGAAGGAGAATTGATAATAACTGCCTTTGTATTTTCTGTTATACTCTTTTTTAGTTCTGCTGCCTGCAATTTAAAGCTATTTTCAGCCTCAGTTGTTACAAAAAATGGAGTTCCTCCGGCTAATTTAATCAGTTCCGGATAGGATACCCAGTAAGGTTTTGGAACTAAAACCTCATCTCCTGCTTCTAAAATCGCTGATAATCCATTAAAAAGAACCTGTTTACCACCATTACAGACAATAACTTCTTCAGTAGAATATTTATATGAATAATCAGAAGCAAATTTGTTTACAGCTGCCTGTTTAAGTTCCGGCAGTCCGGAAGCTGAAGTATAACCTGTATAACCTTTTTCCATAGCTTCTACAGCTGCTTTTTTAATAAAATCAGGTGTAGGAAAATCTGGCTCACCTGCACCAAAACTAACTACATCTTCTCCTGCTGCTGTTAATCGACTTGCTTCAGCACTAACAGCAATTGTTTTTGATTTTTCTATCCTTGCAATTCTAGTTGAATATTCCATTATCACACCCCATTAATTTAAATTTATAGGTACCAGGTGCCTAAAACGTTTTATAGTACCGGGTACCAAGAGTTTACTACATAAAATATACCATAAAAATAGCTAAAAAACAAAAAAAGAGAGCTTTAAGCCCTCTTTTTAAGCAAATTTAGATAATAATCCATTAATAAATGATGGTGAACTATCATCTGCAAATTTTTTTGCAATCTTTACAGCTTCATTAATAGCAACTTTTGCCGGAATATCATGCTGAATTTCATAAGCAGAGATTCTTAAAATATTCCTGTCAATAGCAGGCATTCTTTCAATACTCCAATTAATAGCATATTGATCAATCTGTGCATCAAGCAGCTCCAGTTCCATGATTATGCCTTCTAAAAGTTCTTCTGCGTATAAATCTTCAGCTAAAACTCCCTTTTCCTCCATAAAATTGGTATAACTTTTTTGAGAGTTTTCTAAATCAAGCTTTTTTCTGATATCCAGGCCGTAAAGAATCTGTAAAACCCAGATCCTTTGTTTGTGTCTTGAAACATTTTGCATAAAGAAAATACCTCATTTCTAGCTCTATTTAAATCTTTCTGGAATAATTCTTAGTATAAAGTCTTTTAAATCCTCTTCAAAACGCCAGCGCGATCCCAAATAATACCCGAGTAAAGTAGTTAAGCAGAGCAGCAGGGTTTTAATAAAACCAATAGTTAAGATTAAAATCCCGATAATTAAGCCAATTAAAGCTCCACTAATTTTTTTGCGGTTCAGGTATATAAATTGAGATAGCTCTTCTTTAAATTGTTTTTTATCCATTTAGAGACCACCTCATTCTACATTTTCGGGCAGTTTATTATCTTGTTTTACATCATCAATTCTAATTTGAACTTTTTCTACCTGGATTCCTGTAGTTTGTTTAATATAACTCTTTAAATCACGCTGAATATTCTCACTGATCGCAGGCAGATCACCGGGAACAGTAAGCTTGCCGCTCAATATAATTTTTAGACCTTCTTCTTTTTCTTCTAATTTAACTTTTAAGTCATCAAACTTTTCTTTTTCTCTGACTCTATCTTTAATTAAATTAGATAAAGCAGAAATTGTAATTGTGATATCTCCGGATTCAGAACTCAATAGATTAGTTGACTTAAATTTGCGGTCTGTAAAATAAGGATAAATCACAAAAAGCGACATTAAAAGTAAAACCAGATAGACAACTCCAGCCTGCCAGCTGTTATAGCTTTTCATAATTAAATCAGGTATCAGATTTGCTGATAAAAGTCCAAAACTATATAGAGAAAGAGCTATAGTTAAAACGATAAGAATTAAAGCAATTAAAAAAGAAAATATGTTTTTTATAATTTTCATAGCTTAACCTCCAATCATTTTCAAAGAATAATCTATTCTTCGTCCTCTTCTTTCTCTACCTCTTTTTTTTCAACCTCTTCCTGTTCATCTTCAGGAAAATTTACACCCTGTACATGGACATTCACAGCTTTAACATTTAAACCAGTCATTCCTTCTATTGCCTGTTTAACATTGTCCTGGATCTTCCAGGCCACATCAGGTATAGAATTTCCATAATTAATAATAACATAAACATCAACTGAAGCAGTATCATCAGTAACTTCAACTTTAACACCCTTGCTCAAGTTTTTTCTGCCGAGCATGTCAGCCAGTCCACCGGCCAGTCCACCACTCATTCCGGCTACTCCATCAATCTCAGTAGCTGCTAAACCAGTAATAATACCAACAACTTCATCAGCAATTTTAATACTTCCCTCATCAACTTCTTCTGATTCTACTTTTTCTGCTTCAATATCTTTAATTTTATCTTCACTCATAATTAACCCTCCTTCTATTTAATGATTATTTATTTCTTAACATCAGCCAAAACTTTATTTTGCTCAGAATACTGACCTACTATTAAAGCTCCAATCCTCCTGCCATCCTCTTTGATAACCTTAATATAGTTATCGTTATCTTCAATAATTTCTTCTTCATAATTATCATCTTTATTTAATTCACCCAGAGAGATAACATTGATCCCGGCAACCTTTAACTTGTGAGAAGGGACATAACCATAAAATTCAGTTTCTCCTCCACTCATAACTGTTCCGGCAACTCTTCCCATTTCCAGAGAAGGAGGCCAGATTCCATAAAATTTACCTTCAAATTCGGCTACATCACCAGCAGCATAAACATCTGGAATTGAGGTCTGCATTCTGCTGTCAACTTTGATCCCCTTGTCTTTTTCAATTTCAAGATTTTCGACCAGGGAAGTATTAGATCGCACTCCGGTTGAGATCAGAACAAGGTCTGCTTCAATTTCCTGTTCCTCTAAAATAACTTTTTCAACACTCTGCTCCCCCTCAAAACCTTTGGTGCTTGCATCTGTAACTACTTTTACATTATTTTCTTTGAGCTTCTTTTCCAGCAGATCGCCCCCCTTTTTATCAAGCTGCATTGGCAGCAGAAAAGGAGCGACCTCGAGAACTGTTGTGTCCAGACCGGCCTTAGCAAAATTATATGCAATTTCTAAACCTAAAAGTCCACCACCGACAACAACAACTTTTTTCGCCTTTTCAGCAGCCTGATTAATCTTTTTGAGATCAGCTGAAGTTCTGAGTGTAAAAATATTCTCCAGCTCCACACCGGAAAATGGGGGTATAAAACAGTGAGAACCATTAGCCAGAAGTAATTTATCATAATTATAAATACCCTGATCACTTTTAATAGTTTTAGCTTCAGTATCGATCTCCATAATTTTTTCTCCTAAATGAAGATCAATGTCATTTTCAGCAAACCACTGCTGATCATTAATTATTATCTCTTCAACTTCAACCTCACCGGAAAGACATTCAATTAAGCGCGGTCGATAATAAAAAGGATAATTTTCGTCTGTAAAAATTTTAATCTGATCATCTTCTCTTCTATTTTTTAAAATCTCTTTTGCTGCAGAAACTCCGGCAGCACCAGCTCCAATAATCAAATGGTTCATCTAAATATTCCCCCTTTACTTAAAATGTTTAGCTGTTAACTCTCTCTACATATTCATTAGTTCTGCTGTCTATTTTTAGTATATCTCCCTCATCAATAAAGAGAGGTACTGAAACAACTAAACCGGTTTCCATAGTAGCAGGTTTACTGCCTCCGGAAACAGTATTACCTTTTATATTTGGCTGAGTATCCTCAACTTTTAATTCCACAAAAGTTGGCAGCTCTATATCAATTGGCCGCCCCTGATAAACAGCAATATCAAGTTCCATATTTTCTTTTAAATATTTTACCTTATCACCAAGCTGTTCTTCACTTAGATGAAACTGCTCATATGTATCATTATCCATAAAAATATAGTCACTGCCATCCCAGTACAAAAACTGCATCTTCTTTTTCTCAACGTGAGCGGTTTCGACCTTTTCTCCCGCCTTAAAGGTTTTGCTGATTGTATAACCTTCTTCAACATTGCGTAATTTAGTTCTAACAAATGCACTGCCTCTGCCGGATTTTGAATGCTGAAACTCAATTACCTGATATACCTCACCCTCCAGCTCTATTGTTAAACCTGTATTAAAATCATTTGTTGAAATCATTTATTGGCACCTCCACTATTATTTACTGCAGTTCAATTATAGCAGAAATTAGCTTTTTAAACAAATTATAAGCCTTTAATTAGCCCGAGCTGGAGCTAAAGAAGCGGCAGAGCTTTAGAATAATTTATTTACTATAAATGGATAAGCTCTTTTGGAGCTGAATTTAAGACTTCACAGCCATCTTCACTAATTATTAAATCATCCTCTATTCGAACTCCACCCAGACCGGAAACATACACACCAGGCTCGTCTGTAACTACCATTCCCGATTTTAAAGTATCGTCTGAGCTGTAAGAAAGCCTGGGAGCTTCGTGTATTTCAAGACCGATGCCGTGGCCTAGACCATGGCCGAAATTTTCTTTATAACCAGCATTTGCTATTATATCTCTTGCGATTTTATCTGCTTCAACACAGCTCATACCGGCTTTAATCTCAGCAATAACCTGTTTTTGAGCGGTTAAAACCAGCTCATAAATCTCCTCTAATTCAGGAGCAACTTCTCCAACGGCAACAGTTCTTGTCATATCAGAATGATAACCCTGATAGACAGTACCAAAATCGATAGTAACCAGCTCTCCCTTTTTTATTTCCTTATTTGAGGCTACCCCATGCGGCATAGCACCTCTTTTGCCTGAGGCTACAATAAAATCAAAGGCATTGGCTTCTCCACCATTTTTTTTCATAAAAAATTCGAGTTCTAAAGCAATTTCTTTTTCTGTTTTACCTGCTTCAATAAAATCAAGCAGAAATTGAAAACCCTGATCGGCAATTTCTACTGCTTTTTTTATTTTTTTTATTTCAGTTTGATCTTTAATCATCCTTAAATTTTCGACCACTGATTCTACCGGATTAAGAGATTCCAGCTCTAATTTATCATTCAATTTTTGATAGGTTTTAAAATTAAGATCCTGACTTTCAAAACTTAAATTTTTGATATTTTTTCTCTTAATAAGCTCAGCAAAACCCTCAAAAAAGTTGCTGCTTATTTCTTTAATTACACAGCCATCAGTCTGTGAGGCAGCCTGGTCAAGATAGCGAAAATCAGTAATAAAAATGCTGTCATTTTGAGTTATTAAAAGTTTACCGGAAGTCCCTGTAAACTGACTCAAATAGCGCACATTTTCATTCTTGGTAACCAAAAATGCTTCTATATTTTTTTCTTTTAACTTTTCTTTAAGCATATTTATTCTTTTTTCCATTAATATTTCTCCTTTTTCAGCAGATTTTTTAAAGCATCCAGAGCTAAAATATAGCCGTGAACACCGAGGCCGGTTATCTGGCCTACAGCTGCCTCTGCTGTTATAGATTTTTTGCGGAATTCTTCCCGGCGGTGAATATTGCTGATATGAACTTCAATCACCGGCAGCATCACCGAAGATATTGCATCTCTTAAAACAACACTGGTGTGAGTTAAACCCCCGGGGTTGATAACTACACCGGAGAGCTCTTTGTAATTCTGATGTAAGAAATCAACTATTTGACCCTCATGGTTGCTCTGCATTATCTCTATCTCCAGATTTAACTCTTCGGCTTTTACTCTTATATCATCGTTGAGCATCTTTAAATTAGTTGTCCCATATATTTCTGGTTCTCTTAAACCCAGCATATTTAGATTTGGTCCATGAATTACAGCCACTTTTTGCATAAATATTCCTCCATGTATTTTTGGATATTTTTGTGATCAAATTTATCGCTCAAATAAGTATTTCCTATTTCTTTGATTAAAACCCACCACATTTTGTTATCACTTATTTTCTTATCATGAGCTATATAAGAAGCAAGGTCTTCTGCCTGAATACTGTCTGAGGGAAAGAGCTGATAATCAAATCCCTGAATCAGTTTTATAATATCTTCAAAATCATTTTGAGCTAAGTCTCCAATTTTATTGGATAAAAAAGCAGTAAAGGCGATTCCCATTACTACAGCTTCTCCATGTTTGTATTTAAACTTTTCTGCTCCCTCAACCGCATGTCCAAAGCTGTGGCCTAAATTAAGCTTTTTCCTCATGCCCTGATCTTTAACATCTTCACTCACATAATAATCTTTCATTTCCAGTGAAATTTTTGAGAGTTCAAGCAGCAGGTCTTTATCTAAATTAAGTATTTTATCTTTATTATTTTTTAAAAGTTCAAAAAGAGGACTGCCCCCCAGAACTGCATATTTAATTACTTCTCCCAGGCCGGATTTAATTTCATCGAGTTCTAAAGTTTCCAGCCACTGCAGCTGATAATATACTACTTCTGCCTGATAAAAACTGCCGATTAAATTTTTGGTATCTCTAAAGTTAACAGCAGTTTTCCCTCCCACACTGCTGTCAAGCTGAGAAATTAAAGTTGTCGGCATCTGAATTAAATTTAATCCCCTCAAATAGGTAGAAGCAACTAAACCACCCAGATCACCGATAGTTCCACCACCAAAAGCAATCACATAGTCAGAGCGGGTAAAATTATTTTCATATAAAATATTATAGGCCTGCTCCAGATATTTTAAATCCTTAATCTCTTCTCCTGCCTCAAGTTCCAGCCTGACCAGCTCACAATTAGCTTCAATAAGTGGTATTACAGGCTCAGCATGATTTTCCACCACAATCTGATCAGCCAGCAGAAAGACTTTTCGCCCTTTTATTTTATCTAAAATTCTATTAAAACTACTCTCTTTATAATTTTTATCAATAATTACAGGATAGTCAGAATCCTGAGCCTTTATTTCTATTTTAAGTTTCTGGTCCGGTAATTCTGCTAAAATTAAATCAGCAATTTCTACTGGAGAATACTGATCAGTATTAAAATGAACAGGTATTTTTTGATAATACTTTTTTCTCTCACTTAAAAGAGATTTTATTTTACTCAGAGGATGATCCACTTCCAGCAGTGGTCTAATTATCTCTCCTTTTTTATTTCTTTTTAAAACCTCTTCTGCACTCACGTCAAGACAGAACACCTCTGCCTGCTCCAGCATCAACTGCCTCAGCTCATCATTTAAAACTGCACCCCCACCAGGAGCTAAAACAAGATCTTCTTTAGAAGTTAAAAGCTCAGCTATAACTTCTTTTTCAGTTTCTCTAAAATAATCTTCACCTTTAAGAGTGAAAATTTCTTCGATACTCATCTTCTCTTTTGCTTCAATTAAATGATCACTATCATAAAAACTAAAATTCTTTTTATCAGCAATAATTTTTCCAACTGTAGTCTTTCCTGCTGTCATAAAACCTGTTAAAACAATTTTCACTGATTTGCCTCCTCCTATACTCCGTTAAATAAATATCAATGATATATTAAAAATTAATCTGTACTGCTGCTTATTTACTGCTTTTAAAAGAAAATTCAGGGTTTCCCCTGAATTAAATTTCTCTAAAAACTCTAAATATCCTTTTATTTATTTAAAATTTCTTCTAATTCTTCTGCAGTTAATGTTTTGAATTCCTTATTATATTTATTCTCTTTTTCAACCTGATTCTCCTGCTTTTTATCCTTACTATTTCGATATTTTTGCTTTAAATTCTCTGCTTTTACATTTTTAGGCCTCTCATTGTTTGAATTTATTATCTCTGGAGTGATGAAAATTATCAGCTCAGTTTCAATATCATTTTTTTCTTCTGCCGAAAATAATCTGCCGAGCAGCGGCAAATCAGCTAAAATAGGAAGTTCTTTTATAGTCTCTAATTCATCTTTTTTAATTAAACCACCTATGGCCAGAGTTTCACCATCTTCTAAAATTACTGTTGTCTCAGCACTCCTGGAATTTACCGCTGGAAGTCCATCAGCCAGCACCTGCCCCAGACTATTAACAGACGGCTTAATTTCTAAAAGTACTGAACTCTCATTTATTATTTTGGGCAGGAATTCCAGAACTATACCTGCCTCTATATAATTTATTGTAGAAACCGTCTGCTCATCTTCTACTCTTTCCAGTTTAACCGGAATCTGATCACCAATAATTAATTTTGCCTTTTTTCTATCCAGGGTCATCAAACTTGGATTGGCCAGTATATTTGATAAACCCTTTTCATTTAAAGCTTTTAAGGTATCCGGCCAGTCCGGTTTCAATTCTTCAATATTTCCCTCTTTATTTTTAATAATTTTGAGTTCTGATAACTGATTTGGATTAATACCCAGCTCCCTAATTTCAGTTCTGCTTATTTCCTCCACTCTGGCTTTAATCATTATCTGTTTTTGGGGCCGATCAATCTCCTCTACTATTTTATTTAATTTGCTCAGTTCTTTTTCTCTACAGCTGACGAGCAGTCCTTCACTGCTTAAATCAATTATTTTGATCTCTTCAAAATTGTTTTTTAAAATTTCTGCAGCAGCTTCAGAATTTAAATTTTGAAATCTATAATTTTTTGTTAGATAGGTATTTTTTTGAGCTGCCATTTTTTCAGCTGTACTGACATAAATAATATCTCTCTGGTAAGTGTAATCTAAATCAAAGCTGTCGGTAATTAAATTTAAAGCATCTTCAAAAATTATATCATTAAAAATCACCGTTATTTTACCTGCAACAGAACTGTCACAGATTAGATTTTTTTCAGCTGTATTCGCCAGCATTATTAAAGCAGTTTCTAATTCCACCTCTCTTAAATTGATTGAAATCAATTCATTTTTTCCCGATTCTGCCTCAGCAAAAGCAGATAAAAGTATTAGAATTGAAAATAATATTATTATCTGCAGTAACTGCTTATATTTAATTTTCATTTTCTTCATCCTCCCAGACCTGCAGTTTTAATTCTTCCTTTCGATAAGTTAAGACTATTTCATTTTTATTAATTTTTTTGATCTGAAATAGATCAATTTTATCTTTTTCCTTTTTTAGTATATTTTGACCCTGATAAAGAAAAAGGGCAGAAGCATTTCTGCTGTTTTTTATAATACCCAGAAGCTTAAAAGGTAATTTTATATTATTTAGATTTGATTCTGCAGCTGCCCCGTCATTTTCTTTTTCATCTCGAGCAGCAGCTTCTTTTTTTATTTGTACAGTATCTGCTTCAGCTTCTTTTTTTTGATCAGCCTGATTTTCTGTACCAGTTATTGTTTCTGCAATTATATTTTTCTCTAATAAAATTAAATCCTGACTTTTAGTGTTTTTATTGATAACTTCCGCCCGCTTAGTTTTTTTCTGCTTCCGGGCAGCAGTAAAGGGATCTTTTATTTGCTCTACTAAAGCTATATTTTCTATTTCTGTTTCTTGTTTGGCTGAGTTTTGATTCTTTTTTAAGCTTTTATTTTCAGCTCCAGCTTGATTCTCATTTTCATTATCTTTTTCACTAGGCAGCACTTCTGCTGCAGATTGATTGCCTTTATTAAATATTTGAACTGGATTTGTGGCTGTAGTTCTAAGATAAATAGAGATAATTAAGATTAAAAAAACTGCAGCAGCAGTAATTAAGTATGTTTTTTTATTTAAACTTATTTTTTTCATTTATATCAGCTCATTTTTTAATTTTAAAAATAGAAAGAGACTATTACCACTGCTCTTTATTTTAAATTCTACCAGTTCTATACCAGTCATCTGACTTTCTAGATATTTAATAAACTGCAGTATTGAATGAAAGTTACCCCTCAGATTCAAATTAAGCTCATTACTGTCACTGCTGAAATCAATAAGCTGGAGCTTAAAAAATTTCAGTTTTTCTAATATGTCAGCAGTGCTTTCCTTAATCCCTGCCCTTTTTAAATTATTATTTAATTTTTTATCTTTTCGCAGCTTTTGATATTTATTTTCTAAAATTTTATTCTGCTCCCTCTGTTTATTGATTTCAATCTGCAGTAGACCACTTTCTTCAAAGAGATCTTTTGTCAGCAGAAGCTGAGTCAGAAATATCAGACAGAGCAGAATAAATGCTGCAAACAGTATTACTCTTTTCTGATTAATCTCCATTATTTCACCCCATTATTAAAAGAGCAGTACTTCAAGCTGAAAATAAAATTTATCCTGCTGATTGATATTAATTAAATCTACATTTTTAAATTTTTTATCTTTCTTTAATGTATCGGTTAGTTTAAAAATTCTGTCCTGCTGACTGCTGACTGCATCTATCGTAATTTTTTTATTTTTATAATGCAGAGAATTGTAGGTTATATCTTCTGCATAATTTGCTAATTTTATTATATTACTGTAATTATTATTTTTTCTACCAGCCAGCTTCTCTTTTTGATTAAGCTCCGTTATTAAAGAATTATATTTTAATTCCTCTGTTTTGACTGCCTCTATTTCAGTTTCCAGATTTTCCAGCTTATTTTTATAACTAAAATTAAATATTGTAATAAAAATAAGTAAAAGCAAAATTATAATTGACGTTTTTTTAAGTATTAACAGCAGCTGATCATAATTTTTTTCTTTAAAGATTACTGACATCTGCTGATGCTCCAGAGTAAGGAGGTTAAAAAGACAAAATCATCAGCTTCCAGTTCTATATAATCACCTAAATTTAGAAGATCGCTTTTTCCTTCCAGAATTTCCAGTTCAATTCCATTATTATTCAGATAATATTTTTTAGTCTTATCTATTTCAGACTGCAGCTCCTCTCCACTGATTGAAGACTGCAGCAGATCTAATTTTTTATCAATTCCTGTTAAAACTGTATAATTACCGTCAATCTTATAATAAAGAAGGTAATTTGGAGCCTCCACAATTTTATTAACAACTGAAAAAACAGCAACCGGCAGTGCAGAAACCAGAAAATTGTTTTTATATTTTTCCATATCTGCTGTTATTGGATCAAGCAGCTTTTTATCAGCTGCAAAAAACTTGATTTGCCGCTCCTGAGTCTGCTCAGAAACAATTTCTAGATAATCATAGTAAAATTCCTCTTCAAAATTTTCCTTTACCTCAGCAAATTTATCCAGTATATTATCTTCACTAATGCGGTAGGGGTTCTTTTCTTTCAGAGCAACTGAATGATAAAATAAAGAGGCTGCAGGCAGTAAAACAATATACTGACAGTTAAAGTTAAATTTTTTAATTTTACCGATTGTAGATAGTTCATTAATTCCATCAACAAAATTAATTTTATTATCTTTAGTTCTGGCCACTAGATTTTTTAAACTATTTTCACAGGGTATTGTGACTGAATAATAATTGTTAAACATTCTATTCACTCCTATATATTTTTTTGTTAATAACTTGCAGACTTTCCTTTTCAATTTTCATTTCTGACCTGTAACTAGGAACACCAAAAAGCTCTGCCTTCAAATAAAAATAATTATCATCCTCCTCTCCCCTGATTTTTAGCTCAAATTTTCCATTTAAGTTTATTTTATCTTCAAGCAGCAGATTCTCATTTTTTAAAAAATAAAGCTGATACTGAAGAGCTGATTCTACAGCTTCTTTATTTTGAGCAGCTGTTATTCTATTATTTAAAATTCTAAAATTGAGTTTCTGCTGCTGGATTAGCAGTGGTATAAATAATGCAATTAAAGTTATTAAGATTAAATTAATAAATAAAATATAACCTGATTGATTGTTGAATTTCATTTTTATACCTACTTTTTAATCAATTTTTAAAGCAAAAATTTTGACTAATTAATCTTAATTAATCTAGTAACGATAAGCTTATTTTTCTCTTCTCCTACTGAAAGACTGATTTTAAGCAGCTCCGGGCTGATCAGCACAAAGTTAATATCCTGAATGTTGTCCAGCAGAGAAAGGTTTCTGCCAAATTCTTTATGATTAATATCCGTGCTTCCAACAGCTCTACCCAGCTTAGTGTTTTGGTCAGTCTGATAAAGAGAAAATTTAAGCCACTGATATTTTTGATCATAATAACTGAAAATGGCCACCTCTCTCTGATTGATTAATTCTATTTTTTGAGAATTTTTAATCTGATCAGCCATAAAATCTACTGCCAGATAAGCATCAAGCTGCCATGTATTCTGAAAAATAAAGAAATCATTATTTTGATAAAGTTTTACAATTAACTGCAGAAAAATTACAGCAAGCAGAGAAGAAATAGTTATTACAATCAGCATTTCCAGCAGACTAAATCCCTGCTCACTTTTGAATTTATTTCTGCAGTAAGCTAAAAATTTCACTCTGACGCTCCTTATCCTGACACTTAAAATCGACTTCCACTTTTAACTTATATAAACCTTCATATTTAACTCCATCTTCTTCAAAGGGTTTAACCTCAACCCTGGTCAGCTGATAATTTTTGGGCAGAGATTCTTTTTCCAGTAATTCTAACTGCTTAATAAAATTACTGCTGCTGTCATCAACCCCTTCCTCCAGCATTTCTTTATTTTTATAGGCCTCTAAAACAGACTCAGTCCAATTTAAGGCTGCATTTTCATCGGCTAAAAAAGCCTGGACCTCAAGACCTGTTTTAATTGTTCTACTCATTACCGCCAGCACTGCTCCGGCAAGTGAAATGGTAATAATAACTTCCAGCAGTGAAAAGCCCGCATTATTTTTCAATTCTAACCCTCCCTAATTGATTAACAGTAATTGAATATTTTTCTGCACCTTTACCTGCTTCAGCCAGAGCCACAGTTCCTCCCCTTGCAGTAGCCGTATTATTAAATCTGATCCATTCATAATAATCAGTTTCCACAATTTTTAAACTTAATGTTTTATATAAAATTAAGCCGGAGGAATAATAGCCCTTTTTCTTAATAATTTTTTTATTATTTTTTTTAACATAAAAGTAATAGGGGATTTTATTATTGCTGCTGTCTTCTTTAACTGTATAGATTCTAAAAATATAAGTTTGATTATCTAAAATTGCTTTATTTCTGGCCCACCTCATATCTGCTGCCAGGCTTTCTATTTCCTGCTCTACCGAAAAATTATCTTTTAATTGAGGCTGATAGCTAATTGTAAATAAAATCCCCATAATTGTAATTACCAATAAAAGCTCAAACAGAGTAAAACCAGCACTGTTTTTGAGTACTTTATAATGTCGGAGCACTGTTTACCGGACCAACCAGGGCAGATTCGTCAGTTGAAATATAATAATATTCATCTGCAGCCGCCTGATAGATAAGAATATACTTTTTATCATCACTGCCAGTCTGATAGTCATAAATATCCGCATCATTTTTGATATTGAGATCATCTAAATCACTGCTGATGCTGGATAGATCAGCTTGAGTATTCTGACTGGGATATTCTCCCTGCTCAAGATAGTAAATTTCCAAACACTGCATAATATTATGCAGATCTGCTTTGGCAACAGCTGTATCAGCCTTATTTTTAACACCACTTAAAGCAGGAACTGCCATCGACATTAAAATTCCCAGAACAACAATTACAATTAGCAGTTCAATTAAAGTAAATCCCTTTTCTTTTTTTAAACTACCGGCCTGATTCAGAAAAAACGCCTTAATTCTCAGCATTAATAAAATCCCTTTCTTTTTTGTTTTCCAGTTTCTTTAAGCAGCTTTAAAGGCTTAAAGACTTTAAAGATTTAAAAACATTTAAAGACTATAATTATTAAATAATTAAATAAATCTGAAACATCGGCATAATTACTGCTGCAGCAAGTAAAGCAACAAAAATTGCAGTTAATGTTATTAAAAAGGGCTCTAAATACTGCAGCATTTTTTCAATCTCTTCTCTTAATTTTTGATAATAATAATCACCCGCCCTTTCAAGCATGATCTCCATTTTGGCTGTCTCCTCACCGGTCATTAACAGATAGTAAAAAAGATCCGGTATATATTGACTGTCAGAAAAACAGTCTTTTAGAGAAGCGCCCTTTGAAATATTTAAAGCTGTGTTTTGAATAAACTCCCTATATTGATAATCACTGATAATATTTTTTAAAAGATCTAAAGCAGTTATTAACTTTAAACCACTTTTCAGCAGCAGTGATAAATAAACAGCAATCTGAGTTAAAATTAAATCCCGATATAAGATTGAGATTAAAGGAATTTTTAAAAGCAATTTACTTTTTAGATCATTTCTGCTGCCTTTTTTAAAAAGATAAATTAAAGTTAAAATTATAAATATTATAAAAATTATAATCAAAAAGAAGTAATTATTAAAAAGCAGACTTGATTTTATAAAAATTCTTGTCAGCAGCGGCAGCTCTCCCTTAAATTCACTGAAGAGATCTACAAAAACCGGAAGAATAAATTTAAAAATAAAAGCTGCTGTCAGAAAAACGGTTATAATAACAGTTAAAGGATAAAAACAGGCCTTTTTGATTTCTTTTTTCAGCTGTTCTCTGCTGCTGTAGTATTTTTTGAGCCTGCCCAATACTTCTGTCAGACTGCCGCTCTGCTCACCTGCCCTAACTACTGCAGTAAAAAGATCGCTAAAAACCTCTTCCTCTGCCAGGGCTTCGGCTAAGCTCAGACCTGATTCAATATTTTTTAAGATATCAGCATATATTTTCTTTTCTTTTTCATTTCGACTCTGTTCAGAAATAATCAGTAAGGCCCGCTTAAGATTGAGTCCGGATTTAAGCATAATCTGCAGTTGTGATGCAAAAAATTTTAAATCAAATTTTTTCTTGAAAATAATAATCACTCCCGTATTAAGCTTTAAAATCTATTACTCGTAATATTTCTTCCTGAGAGGTAATTCCTTTTTTCAATTTATCCAGAGCAGAATCGGTTAAGGTGACCATCCCGGAATCCAGAGCCTCTTTTTTGAGGGCTGAATAATCAGCATTCCGAGCTATTAATTTCCTCATTTTGTGATTGATAATTAAGACTTCGGCAGCCGCTGTTCTGCCAGAATAACCGTTATTACATCGGCTGCAGCCTGTCGGCTGATAAATATAATTTAACTTTTTTTCGCTGAAGATATTAATATCTGTTTGAGCTGCTTTCAATTTCTGCCTGCAGCTGCTGCAGAGCCTGCGCAGTAATCTCTGGGCAACAACAGCTTTTAAGGTGCTGCTGATTAAATAGGCCGGGATTCCCATATCTACTAATCTGCTGACAGCTGAAATACTGTCTGCTGTGTGAATGGTGCTTAAAACCAGATGTCCGGTAACTGCAGCCCTGACAGCAATTTCTGCTGTTTCCTGATCACGAATTTCTCCAATCATTATAATATCAGGATCCTGTCTTAAAATTGACCTTAAGATAAGCGGGAAGTTTAAACCCTGGGCTTCATTAATTTCTATTTGATTTAAAAGCTCCAACTTATATTCGACCGGGTTTTCTACTGTAATAATATTATTTTTCTCATCGGCCAGCTGATTTAATATTGAAAAAAGGGTGGTTGTTTTTCCACTTCCAGTGGGACCTGAAAGCAGTATAATTCCTGAATTATAATTTAAAATCTGCTTAAATCTTTTTAAATTAGAACTATTGAAATTTAATTGGTCGATATTTAAGAGATTTTCGTTTCTTAAAAGCAGCCTTAACACTGCCTTTTCGCCGTGAATTGTTGGAATTACAGAAACACGAATATCATAATTTGCTGCCTGAAATTTGAATTCCATTTTCCCATCCTGAGGCAGATGCCTGAGAGTAATATCCATTGCTGAAATAATTTTAATTCTTGAGATAACAGCTGCTGCAATTTCTGCAGGCAGATTGTAGTAGGTTTTTAAAATTCCATCGATTCTATATCTAATTTTAAAATAATCCTCTTTTCTTTCAAGATGGATGTCACTAGCCTTTACTGAAATGGCCTCTGTCAATATCTTATTTAATAACTTAACTACAGGTGCATCTTCTACAATATTTTTGAGACTGTCAATATCCCTACTGTCTATTTTTTTAAAGTCACCAAAATCCTTTAAAATTTCTTTTTGGTCAACCTTAAAATAACTGCTGTAAAGATAATGCTGCAGTTTGGAAAATTCGGCCTCTGACATTAAATAAAATTTCAGTCTGCATTTAAATTTGAATTTCAGTTTTTCCAGTAAAAATAGATCAGGTGGATAAAGACTGCCTAGAGAAACTAAATTCTTTTGCTGTTCAATTAAGATTAACTTATATTTCTGCACCTGGGCCAGCTCCAGTGCCTGGGCATCATTTTTTTTAGTTTCAAAATTTGAGCTCCTATACAATTCCAAATTAAAATAGTCAGCCATTGCTTTTAATAATCTTTCTTCACTAATAATTTTTTCTGTTTTTATAAAGTCAATCAGCTCTCTTAACTTCCTTTTTTTAGCAAATAAATCCAATCTATCTCTATTTTTTGCCGAAATACCGCATACTTTGTATAAATAATCACAAAAACTCTGCATAAATATCCCTTCTTTTTTGAAATTCGCCCTAATTTAATTACCAAATATTTATATTTTTAAAAAATAAAGTAATAAATTTTTAGATTATTTACTATATTCGCTATAAATTAAAATATTCCTGCATTTTTTTGTAATTTTTTTCTTATTTTATAGAATAATATTTATATTATTGTTAATATATGGATATAACAATTATTTTTTTAGTGAATTTTTACACAATATATGAAGGCAAAAAAATAACAGCTGCAGATATTATTCCACAGCTGTTTTTTAATCATTATCCATATTTATTTTAAATACTCATACCATCTTCTATTAAAAGCCAGTATTCAATACTGTCCAGCAGGGCATCCCATGATGCCTGAATAATATTTGTAGAAACCCCGACAGTTGTCCATGATTTCTCCAGATCTGCTGTTTCAATTAAAACTCGAACTTTGGCTGCTGTACCATCATTACCGTTCAGCACCCGCACCTTATAGTCAATCAGTTTGGTTTCTGTTATTTCCGGATAAAATGAGACAAGTGCCTTACGAAAACAGTTATCAAGAGCATTAACAGGTCCATCACCATCAGCAGCAATATGAACCTTTTTGCCGTTAACTTTCATTTTAACCACTGCTTCTGAATAAGTCTCATTTTCTCTATTAACACTATTGGTTCTAAAGTCCTCTATTTCAAAGAAAGACTTATAATCCTTAAATTCTCTAAAAGCTAAAAGAATCAGTGAAGCCTCTGCACCTTCAAATTGATAGCCCTGATTTTCTAAGGTCTTAACCTTTTTAATTAGTTTTTTAATCATCTGGTCTGAGAAATCAGCTAAATCAAAGCCAATCTCTTTTAACTTATAGCGGAGGTTGGACTTTCCTGCCAGCTCTGACACAAGCACCCGGCGCTCATTACCAACAAGCTCCGGCTCAATATGCTCATAGGTATGTGGATTTTTACGAACTGCACTGACATGGATTCCACCCTTATGAGTAAAAGCACTTTTGCCGACATAGGGCTTATTATTTCTTGGAATCAGATTGGCAGTTTCGGTAACAAAGAAATAAAGTGGTTTGAGCTGTTTTAGCTGCTCATCTGTTACCAGCTTTTCCCCATACTTAAGCTGAAGGGCCGGAATAACACTGCATAAATCAGCATTACCACAGCGCTCACCCAGACCGCCGACTGTTCCCTGAACCTGAACAGCACCTTCTTCGTAAGCTGCCAGTGAATTTGCAACAGCCAGACTACCGTCATTATGAGCATGAATACCAAGTGGTGTATCAAATTTCTGCTTAACTTCCTGCATAATTTTAGTTACCTGAGAAGGAAGCATACCTCCATTGGTATCACATAAAACCAGTATCTCTGCCCCGGCTTCAGCAGCAGCTTTTAATGTTTTAAGAGCATATTCCGGATTACTTTGATAACCATCAAAGAAATGCTCAGCATCATAGATTACTTTTAAACCATTATCTTTTAAAAATGAAACCGTATCTTTGATCATTTCAATGTTTTCTTCCAGAGGAATCTGCAGGGCATCAGTCACATGAAGATCCCAGCTTTTAGCAAAAATCGTTACATAATTAACCCCTGCTTCTACCAATTTCACAATATTTGGATCTTCTGCAGCTTTAATATTGGGCCTCCGAGTTGAACTGAAGGCTGTTATTTCTGCATGATCCAGGTTCATATTCTGAACCTCTCTAAAATAGGCCTCATCTTTTGGATTGGAGCCGGGCCAGCCTCCTTCTATAAAATCAATGCCAAAACGATCTAACTGTCTGGTGATTCTTAACTTGTCATCAAGTGATAAAGAAATTCCTTCTCCCTGTGAACCATCTCTTAAAGTCGTATCATAAAGTGTTAATCCCACTCTGCATCACTACTCACCTTCCTCTTTGCTTTTGAGATTTTTAACCAAATAGTCTCCAACTTCATCAGTACTTAAGTCTCCACCCTGATCAGCAGTTACCATCCCGTTCTCTAAAGCATCCTTAACAGCTTCTTCTACCTTTGGTGTCAGCTCTCCGTGACCGAGTTCTCTCAGCATCATCCCGGCTGCCAAAACAGCTGCCAGTGGATTAGCTATATTCTGCCCGGCAATATCAGGTGCACTTCCGTGAACAGGCTCAAACATTGAGATGCTCTCCGGATTAATGTTTCCGGAAACTGCCATCCCCATTCCACCCTGAATTTCTGCACCTAAATCAGTAATTATATCACCAAAGATGTTGCAGGTCACAATCACATCAAAAATTTCTGGATTGCGGACCATCTTCATTGTAATTGCATCAACTAAAAAGTGATTCTGCTCAACATCAGGATAATTTTTACCCATTTCCTTAAATGAGCGCTGCCATAAGTTGTGAGCATAAGTCAAAACATTGCTCTTATCACAGACAGTAAGCTTGGGCTCTCTGCCGAATTTTTGAGCATATTCAAAGGCATATTTAATTACCCTGTCCACACCTTTACGCGTCGAAATCATCTCCTGAGTTGCTACTTCATCAGGGGTATCCTTCTTTAAAAAACCACCGATACCGGCATAAATACCCTCTGTGTTTTCTCTAACTACAGTAAAGTCAATATCCTTAATTCCCTTACCTTTGAGCGGCGAAAACTCTTCTTTATATAATTTAATTGGTCTTAAATTTACATACTGATCAAAGTAAAAACGGAGCTTGAGTAAAATCCCCTTTTCCAAAACACCGGGCTCAACTCTGGGATCTCCAACAGCTCCCAGATAAATTGAGTCAAAAGTTTCCAGCTTATTTAATACATCATCAGAGAGAATATCACCTGTTTTTAAATATCTTTCAGCACCAAGGTCAAATTTTTCGAATTTAAGGCCCAGATCATGAACTCCATCCAGATATTCTAAAACCTTGATTCCCTGTCTGGTAACTTCTTCTCCAATTCCATCTCCAGGTATATATGCTATATTACTCATTTATACCAGCTCCTTTTTGACATGCTCGATCAGACCGCCGTCTTTAATAATCTCCTGCATAAAGGGAGGAAAAGGCTCTGCCTGATAGCTTTTACCAGTTCGCAGATTTTTAATCTCACCCTTATCAATATCAACTTCCAGCTCGTCTCCAGCCTCTGCCGCCTGAACAGCCTCCGGAGACTCTAATATTGGCAGACCAATATTAATTGAGTTGCGGTAGAAAATACGGGCAAAACTCTCTGCTATCACACAGGATACTCCCGCATATTTAATTGCCAAAGGAGCATGTTCCCTGGATGAACCGGAGCCAAAGTTTTTACCACCAACAATAATATCTCCCTCTTCAACTTCATCTGCAAAATTCTCATCTATATCTTCCATACAGTGAGCCGCTAAATTTTCCGGATCTGATGAATTAAGATAGCGGGCCGGAATAATTACATCTGTATCTACATTATCTCCATATTTAAATACTTTTCCTTTTAACTTCATTATTTAACCTCCTCTGGACCAGCAATATAACCTTTGATTGCTGAGGCTGCTGCTACAGCTGGACTTGCTAGATATACTTCGCTTCTGGTTGAACCCATTCGACCAATAAAGTTGCGGTTGGTTGTAGAAATGGCTTTTTCTCCCTCAGCTAAAATACCCATATGTCCACCTAAACAGGGTCCACAGGTAGGTGTAGAAACTGCTACTCCTGCATCAATAAAAATATCAAATAACCCTTCATTCATTGCCTGCTTGTAGATTGCCTGAGTTCCCGGGAAGACAAGACAGCGCACATTTTTATTGACCTTCTGGCCTTTAAAAACCTCTGCTGCTGCTCTTAAATCCTCAATCCGGCCGTTGGTACAGGAACCGATTACAGACTGCTGAATTTCAATTTTCTCATCTATTTCATCCAGTCCCTTTGTATTTTCCGGCAGGCTGGGGAAGGCAATCTGAGGTGAAATCTGACTGACATCAATTTCAATTACCTCTTCGTATTCTGCATCCGGATCTGCATTGCGCACAGTATAATCTCTCTGAGCTCTTCCTTTGAGATATTCTTCTGTCTTTTCATCTGCTGCAATCAGACCGGCCTTACCACCGGCTTCAATTGCCATATTGGACATTGTCATTCGTCCGTCCATGGAAAGATTTTCTATGGCCTCTCCGGTAAACTCCATAGCTTTATATAAAGCTCCGTCTACACCGATTTTACCGATTGTATATAAAATGAGATCCTTACCGCTGACATGCGGCTGCAGCTCCCCTTTGTAAACAAATTTAATTGTCGGAGGCACCTTAAACCAGGCCTTACCTGTAGCCATCGCCGCTGCCATATCAGTACTTCCAACACCGGTTCCCAGGGCACCTAAGGCACCATAAGTACAAGTGTGAGAGTCAGCACCGATAATAATTTCCCCCGGCAGAGTCAGTCCCTTTTCCGGTAATAAAACATGTTCAATACCCATCTGGCCAACTTCAAAAAAGTTGGTAATTTCATATTTATGGGCAAATTTTCTGATCATATTTACCTGCTCTGCAGCCTTAATATCCTTATTTGGGGCAAAATGATCAGGTACAATTGCAATTCTATCCTTATCAAAAACCTTATCAACACCAATTTTATTAAATTCATTAACTGCTACCGGAGTTGTAATATCATTACCGAGCACCATATCGACTCTGGCATTAACTATATCTCCTGGCTTTAACTCATCCTGATCAGAATGAGCTGCAAGAATTTTTTCTATCATTGTCATTCCCATTTAATTAAATCACTCCTCTTAAAATCCTTATAATATTATAGATGTTTGAAAATATTCTTAAACAGCCCGAGCAAGCTCAGGCTGCTTATTTGTTATTTGTTTTTAGTATAAACAAGATATTTATTAATTGCTTCAATATAGGCTGCCGCACTGGCTTCGGTAATATCTGTCTGAGAAGAATGACCGGTGAAAATCTTACCGTCAATTTCGGCGGCAATAAAGGCCTCACCCAGAGCATCCTTACCTTCAGTTACAGCATCGATTTTATAAGACATCAGCTTAATATCTTTAATTCCGGTCAGCTCATTGATAGTCTGGAAAATTGCATCTACAGGTCCATCACCATTACAGGCTGCCGATTGGATAATTTCTCCTTCTTTTTTCAGTCTGACAGTTGCTGTTGGCAGTAAGCCCTTACCGGTCAGCACTGATATATATTCCATCTCATAGACTTTCTCGTAATCATATAATTCATTATCTAAAAGAGCAATAATATCTGCATTGCTCACATTTTTTTTCTTATCTGCCAGGTCTTTAAAGCGCTTAAAGAAGCTCTCAAAGCTCTCATCATCAAGTTCATAATCGTATTTATCCAGAAAATCCTTAAGTGCATGGCGGCCGGAATGTTTGCCTAAGACCAGTTTGTTGTGGTCCAGACCTATTGTTTTAGCATCCATAATCTCATAGGTAGTTCTTTCTTTAATCACACCATCCTGATGGATTCCTGCTTCATGAGCAAAGGCATTTGCTCCCACAATGGCCTTATTAGCCTGCAGGGAAATACCGGTAGAATTAGCTACCAGCTTTGATAATCTGGCAATCTGAGTTGTATCCTGAGTAACATCCAGGTCATAATAATCCTGTCTGGTATAAAGGGTCATTACAATTTCTTCTAAGGCTGCATTGCCTGCCCGCTCACCAATACCATTAACAGAAACTTCAACCTGTTCTGCTCCATTTTCAATAGCTGCCAGTGAATTTGCTACTGCCAGTCCTAAATCATTGTGGCAGTGGACACTGATCTCTGCCTGATCAATGTTTGGAGTCTTTTCTCTCACATTTTTAATCAGTTGACCAAATTCTGAAGGTACAGAATAACCAACTGTATCCGGAATATTGATCACCCTGGCTCCAGCATCAATTACTGCCTCAAAAAGACGGGAGAGAAAATCAACATCACTGCGGGAAGCATCTTCAGCAGAAAACTCAATATTATCTGTATACTGAGCTGCATATTTAACCGCCTCCACGGCAGAGTTTAAAACCTCATCTTCTGTCATCTGTAATTTATACTCTAAATGAATTGGTGAAGATGCAATAAAAACATGAATCCTTGGATTTTCAGCATCCTTAACCGCCTCCCAGGCCCGATCAATATCACCTTTGCGGCATCTGGCCAGAGCTGCAACCTCAACTCCACTGACATTTTCGGCAACCATCTTAACTGCATTAAAGTCACCATCAGAGGAAATAGGAAATCCGGCCTCAATTACATTGACCTTCATCTTAGCCAGCTGCTTGGCTATAGCCAGCTTTTCCTCGGGAATTAAGGTCACTCCCGGAGACTGTTCACCATCTCTTAATGTTGTATCGAATAATTTTATACTTGCCATCATCTTTCACCACCTTTTCTACGTCCGGATTAATTATTCAATCCAGGACATCATCTTGCGTAATTTTTTTCCTACTTCTTCTATCTGAGAATTCTCATCTTTTTCGGTTAATGAATTAAATACAGGGCGGTTTGCCTGATTTTCTAAAATCCACTCTCTGGTAAATTTACCGGTCTGAATATCCTCTAATACTGCCTGCATATTTTCCTTAACGTGTTCATCAATTACTCTTGGTCCGGAAACTAAATCTCCGTACTGAGCTGTATCAGAAATAGAATCTCTCATTGTAGAAATTCCACCCTCAAACATTAAATCAACAATTAATTTCAGCTCATTTAAAACTTCAAAATAAGCAATTTCCGGCTGGTAACCAGCCTCAACTAAAGTTTCAAAACCAGCTTTTACTAAAGCTGTAGTTCCACCACATAAAACTGCCTGCTCACCGAAGAGATCAGTTTCAGTTTCTTCTTTGAATGTAGTTTCAATAACTCCAGCATGAGTACAGCCGATTCCTTTAGCATAAGCTAAACCTAAGTCATAAGCCTTACCTGTATAATCCTGATATACAGCCAGTAAGCCGGGAACTCCCTTACCATCTTCGTAGAGTCTGCGCACTAAATGACCGGGTGACTTGGGTGCTACCATAAAAACATCAATATCTTTTTGTGGTACAATCTGATCATAGTGGATATTTAAACCGTGAGAAAATACTATGGCATTTCCCTCTTCTAAGTTGGGTTCAATATCACTTTTAAAAACTGAAGCCTGCTTCATATCTGGAATTAAAATCTGAACCACATCTGCCTTAGCTGCTGCCTCTGCAGTTGTCAGCACTTCAAATCCATCCTCTTCTGCGAGCGGCCAGCTTGAACTTTCTTTTCTTAAACCAACTACTACATTCACTCCGCTGTCCTTTAAGTTCTGAGCCTGGGCATGACCCTGACTACCATAACCTATAACTGCTACTACCTTATCTTCTAAGTACTTTAGATCTGCATCTTTATCGTAATATATTTCCATTTTATCTTCTCCTTTTAAATTCTTATATTTTTTAAGTAAAGTGAAAAATTAACAGGAAACAATCTGAAATAGGAGTCCTGATCTAAACTCTTAACTCTGATCTCCTACCTCTGACTTCTGATCTCCTACCTCTACTACTAGGCCTGCCCCCGATTTAGGGCCACTGTTCCTGTCCTTACAAATTCTGCTATGCCGAAATCCCTCAATAGTTCGGTTAGAGCTTCCAGTTTATCTTCAGTACCTGTAGCCTCAATCATTAAGCTGTCAGGTGCTACATCAACAATCTGAGCTCTAAATGTATCCGCAATCTGAATAATTTCTGAGCGCTGTTGGCGGGTACATTTAACTCTGATTAAAATCAGATCTCTTTCCACAATTGAATTCTGATCCAGCTCGGTAATTTTTAAAACATTGATCAGCTTGTGCAGCTGTTTGGTAACCTGTTCTAAAACCTTCTCATCACCATTAACTACAATTGTCATTCTAGAAATCTCAGGATTTTCAGTTTTACCAACATTTAAACTTTCAATATTAAAATTCCGCCGACTAAAGAGTCCGGCAATTCTGGTTAAAACACCGGGCTTATTAAGTACGGAAACTGATAAAATATGTGTCATAAATTATCCTCCTATCATATCTTTTAAGCCGGCACCTGCTGGTACCATTGGATAGACATTTTCTTCTTCTGGAATGTGTACATCCAGGATAGCCGGTCCCTGATGTTCCATCGCTTCTTTGAGTGCTCCATCAAGTTCGGACTTTTTGTCAACAGTTTTCGACCAGATTCCATAAGCCTCACCCATTTTAACAAAGTCAGGTGCCGGAATTTTGGTTGAAGAATAGCGCTTATCAAAGAAAATTTCCTGCCACTGTCTGACCATTCCTAAATATTTATTATTAAAGATAATTATCTTAATCGGAATATTATAGGCCTGGGCTGTACCCAGTTCCTGAATATTCATCTGAATACTGCCATCCCCTGCAATCAGCACAACCTTCTCATCGGGCTGTCCAACCTGAGCCCCGATTGCTGCCGGCAGTCCATAGCCCATTGTTCCTAAGCCACCAGAGGTAATAAACTGGCGCGGTTTTTTGTACTTGTGGAACTGAGCTGCCCACATCTGATGCTGCCCAACCTCGGTTACTATTGTGGCATCACCTTTTGTGTATTTATCAATCTCTTCCATAATATACTGAGGCTTAATTGTCTCTGAACCATCATCTTCATATTTGAGCGGATATTTTTCTTTCAGCTCTTTGATCCGCTGCTGCCAGCTTCCATTTTCCTTTTCCTCAATATGAGGAAGCAGTTCTGTAAGCACAGTTTTGACATCACCGACAATTGGCACCTCAACATCGAGGTTTTTACCAATTTCAGCAGGATCAATATCAATCTGAATAATATCTGCCTGAGAGGCAAATTCATCCAGTTTTCCGGTTACCCGATCATCAAAGCGGGCTCCAACTGCAATTAAAAGATCGGTCTCGATAGTTGCCTTATTTGCATACTGAGTTCCGTGCATTCCCAGCATCTCTAAGGCCAGGTCCTGATCCTCTGGATAAATGCCTAAGGCCATCAGGGTTGTGGTCACCGGTATTTTTGCCTTATCTGCCAGCTCCCTCACTTCTTTTTCCGCATTGGAGATTACTGCACCACCACCTACATAAAGCAGGGGCCTTTTGGCATTATTGATCGCCCTTGCAGCTTTATTAATCTGCAGTTTATGACCTTCAAAGGTAGGCTTATAACCGGGAAGGTCAACACTTTCTGGATAATTAAATTCCATAACCGCCTGGGTTACATCCTTGGCCAGGTCAATAAGTACCGGCCCCGGTCTGCCTGTGCGGGCAATATAAAAAGCTTCTTTAATTGTCCTCGGCAGATCTTTAATATCTGTAACTAAAAAATTATGTTTGGTAATCGGTAAAGAGATACCTGTAATATCTGCTTCCTGAAAGGCATCCTTTCCAATCAGTGAACTGGGAACCTGACCTGTAAAAGCAACTACAGGAATAGAATCCATCTGAGCATTGGCCAGTCCTGTAACCAGATTTGTTCCTCCCGGTCCGGATGTGGCAAAACAGACCCCAACTTTTCCGCTTGAGCGGGCATAACCATCTGCTGCGTGGACAACCCCCTGCTCGTGTCTTCCTAAATAATGCTTTAAGTTTGAGTTATATAAGGCATCATAAAGATTAATTACAGCACCTCCAGGATAGCCAAATACAACATCAACATTTTCTTTCTTTAGTGATTCAATTATTATTTCTCCACCATTTAATTTTGGCATAGATTCACCTCCGCTGTGTTTTTGAAAAATGAATAAGTTTAATATAAATAGATACAAAAATAGCCCTGAATACAATTATCCAGGGCAGAAAATTATCTAAGAATCTATAATTAAGAAGCAAGTTGTCTGAAAATTTAATGAACTTCCATTTTGTCAAAGCACAGAAGTTAATTTTCAGTTATTTTGCGGTCTTTCAGCCTGAAGCTGATTAAATACCACTTTTTCTTCTTAATTTATAAAATTCTTAAATGAAGCCAACCCTTCTCTACTACTTGCTATACTCATAACTTCATTTAATATTCTATTTATATTTTTACTATACTAAATTCTAATACTTTTATCAATCATTTTTTTAAAATATCTTTGATTTTTTAGATATTTATTACATTTTAAAGCAATTTTTCTTTTTAATCAAGTACTGCTCCCTTAGAAGCTGAGCCAACTAATTTTGCGTAACGCTTTAAATAACCGCTGATATCAGGGACAAATGGTTCAACTTTTTCCATTCTGGCTGCTAATTCCTCATCTGATAATTCTACTTCCAGAATAAATTTATCCATATCAATGTGGATCATATCCCCCTCTTTTAAGGCTGCTATTGGTCCACCTGCAGCTGCTTCAGGAGAAACGTGACCGATTGCTGCTCCTCTGGTAGCACCTGAGAAACGTCCATCAGTAATTAAAGCAACACTGTCATCAAGTCCCATTCCTGCCAGAGCAGAAGTTGGAGAAAGCATTTCTCTCATTCCAGGACCACCCCTGGGTCCTTCATTTTTAATAACTACTACATCACCCGGATTAATTTCTCCATTATTAATAGCTGCAATTGATTCTTCCTCACTATTATAGATTCTGGCCGGTCCCCGGTGTTCCATCATTTTTGGTGCTACTGCCGCTCTTTTGACAACTGAGCCTTCTGGAGCAATATTACCTTTGAGTATCGCCAGGCCTCCCCGTTTGTGATAGGGATTGTCTAAAGGGCGAATAATCTCATAATCAATAAAGTTAATTGCCTTTAAATTCTCCTTAAGTGATTGGCCTGTAACTGTAACTGTATCTAAATTTATCAGGTCACCTTTAACTAATTCATTAATCACTGCGTGAATCCCACCGGCTGAATTTAAGTTTTCCATATGGTTTTTTCCGGCCGGAGTTAAAGAACAGATATGCGGTACCTGATCACTGATTTCGTTAAATTTATCTAAAGGAAGATCAATACCCGCCTCATGAGCAATTGCCGGCAGGTGTAGGGCTGTGTTGGTTGAACAGCCTAAAGCCATATCAACAGTTATTGCATTCTCAAATGACTCTTCTGTTAAAATATCAGAAGGACGAATGTCTTTTTCAACCAGCTTCATCACCGCTTTACCTGCTGCTTTGGCAAGTCTGATTCGGTCAGCCTTGACTGCCGGGATAGTTCCATTACCCGGTAAAGCAAGACCGATCACCTCTGCCAGCGAGTTCATGGAATTAGCGGTAAACATACCGGCACAGGAACCTACTCCAGGACAGGCCGAGCGTGCAATCTGATCCAGCTCTTCCTCCTCCATTTTACCGGAAGTAACTGAGCCTACTGCCTCAAAGACATTGTGTAAGTCAATGGCTTCACCACAGTGGCTGCCGGCCTCCATGGGCCCTCCACTAATTACAACTGCCGGTATATCTAATCTGGCTGCTGCCATCATCATTCCGGGTACAATTTTATCACAGTTTGGAATTAAAACCAGTCCATCAAGCTGATGTCCATTAACCACCGCCTCCACTGAATCGGCAATAATTTCGCGGCTGGCCAGGGAATAACGCATTCCGCTGTGGCCCATGGCAATTCCATCACAGACACCAATTGTGGAAAAGGTAAGTGCTGTACCTCCAGCTGCTGTGATTCCATGTTCTACAGCATCTTTAATTCTATCTAAATGTTTATGTCCGGGAATAATATCATTGGCTGAGTTGGCAATCCCGATTAAAGGTTTTTCTATATCATTATCATCAAGACCCAGTGCATAGAGTAAAGATCTATGAGGGGCTCTTTCTATTCCTTTTTTTATCTTATCACTTCTCATTTTATTCCTCCTTATACTGCTGGCTTCTTATCTGAAAAGTTAATTATATTCGGTTTTTAAAATATATTACTTTTTATTATATCTAATAAAAGCTGATTATACAAACTATTTTTTGCTGTTAGTCGTTATAAATTTCTTTTCCGGAGGAGTTGGCAATTTCTCTAAATTTAGCAATCAGTTCAGTTGTTTTAGCTCCAACCTCACCATTTCCAACTTTACGGCTGTCCACCTCTACTACCGGAATAACCTCAGCTGCAGTTCCGCTTAAAAAACATTCGTCTGCATTGAAGATGTCGTGTCTTGTAAAGAGCTCTTCTCTAACTTCTAATCCCATATCTGCTGCTATTTCAAGCACAAGCTCTCTTTTAGTTCCTTTGAGGATCCCTGCATAAATCGGTGGAGTATAAAGGGTATCTCCAGCAATAATAAAGATATTATCTCCTGTACATTCTGCCACATAACCATCACTGTTTAAAATGATAGCTTCCGGTGCATCCTGCATATTGGCCTCAATTCTGGCCATAATATTGTTTAAATAATTTAAAGATTTAATTCTCGGATTAACCATTTCCGGACCGTTACGGCGGGTGGGCACTGTTACCAGTTTTAGACCGGTCTCATAGAGTTCTTCCGGATAAAGCTGAATGGCACTGGCAATAATTACGATTGTCGGCTCAGGACACTTGCGCGGATCCAGGCCTAAATCTCCTTCTCCTCTGGAAATGACTACTCTTATGTAAGCATCTCTTAATTCATTGGCTCTGATAGTCTCTAAAATTGCTGCTTCCATCTCTTCTTTGTTTAGAGGAATATCGAGCATGATTGTTTTTGCTGACTCATATAAACGTTTAATATGCTGATCCAGCATAAAGACACGACCGTTGTAGGCTCTAATGCCTTCAAAAATACCATCACCATATAAATAACCATGGTCAAAAACCGAAACCTTTGCCTGATCTTCAGGGACAATCTCTCCATTTAAATAAATATTTCTACTCACTACTTTGTCCTCCTTGAATTTATTTTAAGTTTTAATAAAAAGCACTAGCTTTTTTACTATAGAGATAGCATT
>JBKHDA010000007.1:0-56109 GCA_046541575.1 Halanaerobium sp.
ATATTGAGGTATCAAGTCATATGAGTACAATAACTGATGAAACAGCAGAACTTGTGAAAGATATTTATGCTGGGGATAAAACCCAGGCAGAAAATGATGAGGCTCAAAAAGAGGCTATTAAAGCTGAGGCCGAAAGTAAAAAAGAAAATGAAGATAGAGAAAATGAAGCATCTGAAATTGAAGCTGAAGAAGATGCAGTAGAAATTGAAACACCAATAACTGTTAAAGAATTTGCAGAAGTAATCGGTGAAGCTCCTAATAATTTAATTGTAGAATTGATGAATATGGGAGTTATGGCTAATGTAAATCAGAGTTTAGATGAAGACACACTTGAATTATTAGCTGAAGAGCTTGGAATTAATATCAAGTTTAAATCAGAAGAGGAAGAACAGGCTTCATTAAGAGTTGGGCCTGAAATTGAAGATAAAGAAGAAGATTTAAAAGTCCGTCCCCCAATTGTTACAGTAATGGGACATGTTGACCACGGTAAAACTACTCTGCTTGATTCAATTAGAGAGAGTAGAGTTGCCGGCAGTGAAGCTGGTGGAATTACTCAGCATATTGGTGCTTATCAGGCTGAAGTAGATAATAAAAAGATTACCTTTATTGATACACCAGGTCACGAGGCTTTTACTGCTATGAGAGCAAGAGGTGCTCAGCTCACCGATATAGCAATTTTAGTGGTAGCAGCTGATGATGGAATTATGCCTCAAACTGAAGAGGCAATTAACCATGCTAAAGCAGCTGGCATTCCAATAATTGTTGCAATTAATAAAATTGATAAAGCTAATGCTCAACCCGATAGAGTTAAGCAGGAATTGACTGAATATGGTTTAGTTCCTGAAGACTGGGGTGGAAATACAATTTGTGTTAATGTTTCTGCTCTGCAGCAGCAGAACATCGATGAACTTTTAGAAATGATTATTTTGGTGTCGGAAATGGAAGAACTTAAAGCTAACCCTAATCGTCAGGCTGAAGGTATAGTTATTGAGGCAGAACTTGATAAGGGTCGGGGACCGGTAGCAACTGTACTGGTTAAAAATGGTACACTAAAAGTAGGAGATCCCATCTTAGCCGGTCTTACTTCCGGTCGAGTTAGAGCAATGTTCAATGAATTAGGTGATTCATTAGATGAAGCCGGACCTTCTGCAGCAGTTGAGGTGCTTGGATTTAATGAGGTTCCCGCAGCTGGTGATTTTGTCCAGGTCTTAGAGGATGAGCGGCAGGCCAGAGATGTAGCTTCTGATCGTCAGGATGAAAAAAGACAGTCTGAACTAAAATCTGATGCAAAGGTTTCACTGGATGATCTGTATAATCAGATTCAGGAAGGTGAAGTTAAGGAATTAAATATTATCATCAAGGCCGATGTTCAGGGTTCAATTGAAGCTCTAAAAGCTTCACTTCTTAGACTGGGTACAGACGAAGTTACTGTTAATGTTATTCACACCGGTGTTGGTGGAGTAAATGAAACTGATGTGAATCTGGCAAGTGCTTCTAATGCAATTATTATTGGGTTTAATGTTCGTCCTGATAATAAGACTATTCAGGCTGCAGAAAAAGAAAAAGTTGATATTAGAACTTACAGAGTTATTTATAAAGCTATAGAAGATATTAAAAATGCGATGGCAGGTCTGCTTGATCCAGAGCTGAAAGAAGAAGTTACCGGAAGAGCCGAAGTCAGAGATACCTTTAAGGTTCCTGATGTTGGGATTATTGCTGGTGCTTACATTACTGATGGTCATGTAAACCGTAATTATGATGCCCGCTTAATAAGAGATGGAGTCGTTATCCATGAAGGAACAATTTCTTCTCTGAAAAGATTCGAAAATGATGTAAGAGAAGTAAAGTCTGGTTATGAATGTGGAATTGGAATCGAAAACTATAATGATATCAAAGTTGGCGATATCATTGAATTCTATACTTATAAGGAGATCAAAAGATCCTTATAGAGGTGAGGTAAAATGGCAAATAAACGTGCAGTAAGAGTTGGAGAATTATTAAAAGAAGAAATAAGTCAGATTGTATTAAGAGAAATGAAAGATCCGAGAATTGGTTTTGTCTCTGTCACTGATGTTGAAGTCAGTGGAGATTTAAGACATGCCAAAGTATTCATCAGTGTTTATGGTACAGATAAAGAAAAAGAGGAAACCCTGGAAGGTCTACAGCAGGCTCAGGGTTTTGTCCGCAAACTTGTAGGTGAGAGAGTAAAAATTCACCATACACCGGAGATTATTTTCCGCTATGATGATTCCATTGAAAATGGAGTTCATATATCTGAAATTATAAAAGACCTAAAAGAATCAGGAGAGATAAAGGAGTCTGACTCTGATGCAGAAAAAAATTAAAGAGATCATTGAGCTGATAAATAAAAATGATAATTTTTTAATTGTAGGTCATGTAGGTGCAGATGGTGACAGTATTGGATCAGTAACTGCTTTAACCCGATTATTAAAATTAAAGTCTAAAAAGGCCAGAGCCTATCTTAATCGTGATACTCTGGCTCCTTTTTCTTTTTTAGAAGTTGAAGGTGCTGAATTTTATACTGATCTGGAAAAACTGCAGGAAGATCTAAATAAAGAAGAATATATTTTAATTACACTGGATTCCGGCAGTCTGGAGAGGGTTGATTTAAAGGAAGAAATAATAAATTCAGCCCGTTTTATAATAAATATCGATCATCATGAAGATAATACTCACTTTGGTAAAATCAATCTGGTTCAGGATCAGCGAGCAGCAGTCGGTGAGATTATTTATAACTTTGCAGCTGAGATGCTTGAGAAGGAAATACCACTCTCTTTAGCTGAACCGCTGGCAACTGCTATAATTACCGATACAGGAGCACTTCGTTATGAAAATACAACTTCCAGGGTGCTTAGAATCCTGGCAGATTTAATGGATTCTGGAGTTGATATTTATAAAATTAATAAACAAATCTTTGGCAGTTTAAGCTATAAAGCATTAGTTTTAAAAGGACTGGCTTTAGCTACTTTAGAAAGAAGTGAAAACGGAAAAATTGCCTGGCTGTATGTCAGCCGTCAGATGATGCATGAGGCCGGAACAGATTATACAGAAGGCCTGGTAAGTCTGGCCAGAGATATTGAAGATGTAGAGATTGGGATTCTTTTTACTGAGGAAGAAGAAACTGAAATTAAAGTTAGTCTCCGCTCTAATTTTTATGCAGAAGTTAATAAGCTGGCTGCAGAATTTGATGGTGGAGGACATCCCAGAGCAGCAGGGGCAACTGTAGAAAAAACTCTGCAGCAGACAATAGATTCTGTGGTGGAGGCTGCTGAGAAATATGTTTAATGGCACAGCAAATATTTTAAAACCACCTGGAATTTCATCTTTTGCCCTAATAAAAAAACTGCGCTGGCTGCTGGATGAAAAAAAAGCCGGCCATACAGGAACACTCGATCCGGCTGCAGCTGGAGTTTTGGGAGTTTGTTTTGGTAAAGCAACTAAAACAATTCCATTTTTAGATGACAGCCGCAAAGAATATATTTGTGAGATGAAGCTTGGTTTAAGAACTGATACTCTTGATCTGGAAGGTGAAGTTATAAAAGAAGATTTAAATTGGAATAATTTATCTGAGGCAGAAGTCGAGGCTGTGGTTTTGGGATTTAAAGGCCCACAGCAGCAGATTCCTCCGATGTATTCGGCACTTCATCATCAGGGTAAGCGCTTATATCAGCTTGCTCGGAAGGGAATTGTAGTAGAAAGAGAAAGTCGGGAAATTGAAATTTTCAATTTAGAAATCCTTGAGATAAATTTACCTTTAATCCGATTTAAAGCTGAAGTTTCTCGAGGCACATATATTCGCTCTCTGGTCAGGGATTTAGGAGAATCTTTAAATACCAATGCAGTAATGACTTTTTTACTGAGGACTAAGTCCGGTCCCTTTAAGTTAGAAGATACAGTAACTTATGAAGAAATTAAAGCAGAGGGCAGCGATATTCTGCTGAAAAGCTATCAGCCTCTGGATTTAAAACATTACACTATCAAAGATGAAGAATATCAAAGAGCGGAAAATGGGAACTATTTGATCAAAGAAAATTTTGTTGAATCAGATATTGAGCTTGAAATTGGAGATTATTTTCTTCTTTTTTCAGAAGCCGGTGAGTTTTTAGCTATCAGTCAATATGAAATAAAAGATGATTATGAAATATATCAACCACTTAAAGTTTTTATTTAGTGCTGGAGGAAATTTATATGCAGGTGATAACTAGTAAAAATTACAATAAATATAAAGGTAGTACTACCTGTCTTGCAATAGGTGCTTTTGACGGACTGCATAAAGGTCATCAATTAATAATTAATAAAGCACTTAAAGAAGCCAGGAAAAAGCACAGTCCTGCTGCAGTGTTATCTTTTCATCCCCATCCTTTAGAGATTATAGCTGGAAAAAATCCTCCTCCCTCTATAGTTTCCCGCAGACAAAAAATTACAATTCTGCAGGAAATGGGAGTGGATTATTATTTCGAACAGGAATTTAATATGGAATTTGCTCAGTTAAAGCCGGAAGAATTTATTAATAATATTTTGATAGATAAAATTAAAGTTAATACTGTAGTAGTTGGTGATGATTTTCGCTTTGCTTATAAAAATGAAGGTAATGTAGAAATTTTAAAAGAAATGGGTGAACTCCATCAGTTTCAGACTAAAATCATTTCCCAACTTCATGCCAGCGATGATCGTATTTCCAGCACCAGGATTAGAAAGCTTTTAAAAAAAGGAAAAATTAAAAAGGCTGAAAAGCTGCTGGGAAGACCTTATCAGCTCTGCGGAAAAGTTGTTCATGGTAAAAAAAGAGGCAGAAAACTTGGCTTTCCAACTGTCAACATAAAACTGGAAACAAATTATGCTCTACCACCTGAGGGAGTTTATGCTGTAAAGGTTTATCATGGTGAGCAGGAGTATATAGGAGCAGCTAATCTGGGTGATAATCCTACTTTTAATAATCAGGAGTTTTCCTTTGAAGTTTACATCTTAGATTATGATGGAGATCTTTATGGTAAAAGACTCTGTGTTAATTTCATTGAATTTATTAGGGGAGAAAAAGATTTTAGTGATAAAGAAAAATTAATTAAACAGATGGAGCAAGATATTCTTTACACACGCAGGCTTTTATGTTAAAATTATAAAGAAAGTTTTAAATTACCGCTTGCTAGGATGACGACTCTCCGACGTTATCTTGGCTTGTGGCGAATCAGTTGTTCAGGAGGTGAATTTTATATGTTAAGCAAAGAAAAAAAGCAAGAAATTATTGAAGAATATCAGTTAGAAGAAGGTGATACAGGTTCTTCTGAAGTACAGATTGCCCTTTTAACTGCAAGAATTGCTGATTTAACCGAACACTTAAAAGATCATAAAAATGATCACCACTCAAGAAGAGGTCTTCTAAAAATGGTTGGACAGAGAAGAAAATTATTGAGATACTTAAAAAATAATGATGTTCTGCGTTATCGTGAACTTATTTCTAACTTAGGTATTCGCGGTTAATAATGCACACTAAAAGAGCGGGGCAATCCCCGCTCTTTATTTGAATGAGGAGGAAAAAAATTATGAAAGAATGGACAATTGATTATGCCGGTGATGAATTTAAATTTTCAACCGGTAAACTGGCCAAACAGGCCAATGGATCAGTAGTAGTTCGCTGTGGTGATTCACAGGTTTTAGTTACAGCAACTATGGATGATCCAAGACCAGGAATGAATTATTTCCCATTAATGGTTAATTATGAGGAAAGAGTGTATGCTATTGGACAGATTCCTGGTAGTGTTATGAGAAGAGAAGGAAGACCTAGAGACGAGGCGACCCTGGCAGCTAGAGTAATTGACCGCTCTATCAGACCTTTATTTCCAGATGGATATAGAAGAGATGTACAGATAGTTGCTACTATATTATCTGTAGATGATGACCATGATCCAGAAGTACTTGCTTTAAATGGAGCATCTGCTGCTCTATCATTATCAGATATCCCCTTTGCTGGACCAATTGGTGGAGTTAAGGTAGGATTAGTAGATGATGAAATAATAATTAATCCAAATGAAGAAGAAAGAGAAAATAGTGCTCTTGATCTTGTAGTAGCAGGCAGCAGAGATGCAATTATGATGGTAGAAGCCAGTGCTAATGAGGTAAGTGAAGAAAAAATATTAGAAGCAATGGATGCTGCTCATGAAGAAATTAAAAAGATAATTTCTCTCCAGGAAGAAATGAGAGAAGAAGCTGGCAAAGAAAAGAAGCCTTTTGAATCTCCAACTGTAGATGATGAGATACAGGCTCAGGTTGACCAGATTTTAGGAGAAAAAATGAAAGAAGCAATTCAGATTCAGGACAAGAAATCAAGGAATAAGAGACTGGATGAATTAAAAGAAGAACTAAAAACTACTATTAATCCTGATGAAGATGAAGATATTAATGATCAGCTTGAACAAGCTTTTGAAAAAATGATTAAAAAGTCTGTTAAAAGTCTAATTATTGATGATGGAGTTCGTCCTGATGGTAGAGAATATGATGAAATCAGACCTATCTGGGCAGAGGTTGACTTTGTACCAAGAGCACACGGATCAGGTGTTTTCACCAGAGGTGAAACTCAGGCTTTAAGTGTTTTAACTCTAGGGTCATCTAGAGATGAACAGACTATATTTGGACTTGGTGAAAATGAAACCAAACGTTATATGCACCATTATAATTTCCCTTCTTTCTGTGTTGGTGAAACATCTCCAATGCGTTCTCCAGGAAGAAGAGAAATTGGACATGGTACTTTAGGTGAAAAAGCTTTACTGCCGGTTATTCCGTCTGAAGAAAATTTTCCATACACAATCAGAATTGTATCTGAAGTATTAGAATCAAATGGATCTTCATCTCAGGCTAGTATCTGTGGTAGTAGTTTAGCTTTAATGGCTGCTGGTGTGCCAATTAAAGCACCTGTTGCAGGTATTGCAATGGGATTAATGAAAAAAGATGATGAGATTGTTGTTCTATCTGATATTCAGGGTTTTGAAGATTTCCATGGAGATATGGACTTTAAAGTTGCTGGAACTAAAGATGGTATTACAGCCTTACAGATGGACATGAAATTAAAAGGTCTGTCTTCTGAAGTTTTAAAAGAAGCTTTAGAAAAAGCTAAAAAAGGTAGAATGCATATTATGGATAAAATGCTGGATGTTATTCCTGAACCTCGCCCAGAATTATCTCCAAATGCACCTGCAATTATCACCATGAATATTGATCCAGAAAAGATCAGATTTGTTATTGGTCCTGGTGGTAAAATGATCAACAAGATTATTGATGAAACTGGAGCCGACATTGATATTGAAGATGATGGTCTGGTTAAGATTATGACTGTTGATCAGGAAGGTGGACAAAAGGCTAAAGAAATGATTGAACGATTGACTGAAGAGGTAGAAGTTGGTAAAATCTATCAGGGTAAAGTTAAGAAAATCATGGATTTTGGTGCTTTCGTTGAAATCCTGCCAAATAAAGATGGCCTTGTTCACATTTCCAAATTAGCTGACCGCCATGTAAAAGAAGTTGGCGATGTTCTTTCTGTAGGAGATGAAATACCTGTTAAAGTAATTGAAATAGATAATCAGGATAGAATTAATTTATCTCTTAAAGATGCAAAAAAGGAATTAGAAGATAAAGAGTAATCTTAATAAATGAAATGAAAATAAGGATCTAGATAAAAAAGTAATTGGAGATGATTTTTAGATGATCTTAGGTAAACATGTTTCTATAGCTGGAGGTCTTGATCAAGCTTTTAAGAGAGCAGCAGATATTGGCTGTAATGCAGTGCAGATCTTTGTAAAAAATCCACGCGGCTGGAAAATGCGTGAGGTTAAGACAGAAGAAGTAGAAAATTTCAAGGCAGAAAGAGAAAAATTTAATATAAATCCAGTTGTAGTTCATGCTTCTTACCTGATTAATCTGGCTTCTCCAAAAGATATACTGTGGGAAAAATCAATTTCAGCTCTTAAGTCTGAATACGAACGCTGCAGCAGACTCGGAGCTGAATACCTTATTTTTCATCCAGGCAGCCACACAGGATCCGGCTTGGAAAAAGGTATTAAAAGAATTGCTGAAGCGCTAAATAAAATTTTAGCTGATCTTGAAGGTGAAACAATGATTTTATTAGAAAATACTGCTGGAGCGGGTACAAGTATTGGCGAAAAATTTTCACAGTTAAAAGAAGTTATCAATCAGGTAGAACAGTCAGAAAGACTGGGAGTCTGTATTGACAGCTGTCATGCCTTTACTGCTCAATATAATCTGGCAGAAGAGGAAGGTCTGGAAGAATTAATTAGTGATTTTAATAAAATAATTGGGCTTGAACATTTAAAGGTTATTCACCTTAATGACTCAAAATATGACTGCTGTTCTAATAAAGATGAACACGCTCATATTGGTAAGGGGAAAATTGGAAGCAGAGCTTTTAAAAGATTAATCAATCATCCAGAGTTAAAAGATAAAGTTTTTATTCTGGAAACACCATGGTTTGATAAAGCTAAAGATGATGATGTTATTTTATTAAAAGAATTAAGGGAGGACTAAAGTTGTCTGCTAGTGCTGAAATGTTATTAGAAGTTGGAAATCAAATAGAAAAAGAGATTGAAGCAGCTTCTGGTAATGAAATATTTATAAGAGCTCAATTAAATAACAAAGATATTATTGAAGAAATAGAAGTGCTGGCCAGAGGCAACAGTTATTCTGCACCTGCTGTAATTAATAATATAATGGCCGGAGAAATGATAATTCATAATCATCCATCTGGAGATTTAACTCCATCTGCAGCTGATATTAGGCTGGCTGCAAAAATGGCAGAAAGAGAAGTTGGATTTGCTATTGTTAATAATCAGGCTGATCAGATTTACGTTGTTGTAGAAGCCGGCAGCAGAAAAGAAAACAAAAAATTGGATAAGGAAGAAATTTTAAGTTATTTTAAAAAAGATGGCAAATTAGCACAGGAATTAGAACGATTTTCAGAGAGAAAAGAACAGCTAATTACTGCTGAAAAAATCATTGATTCTTTTAACAGACATCAATTTGATTTTATTGAGGCAGGAACAGGAACCGGCAAATCATTTGCTTATTTAATACCTGCTCTTTTTTATAATAATTTAAACCAGGCGAGGATAGTAGTCTCCACAAATACAATTAACCTGCAGGAACAGCTGATCAATAAAGATCTTGTCACTCTCCAGCGTGTTTTAGATTTTGATTTTAATGCTGTTTTAGTTAAGGGAAGAAATAACTATCTTTGTTTGCGTAAGTTTAAAAATTTTAAGAAGAATTTTGAGAACAATGAGTTAGAAGTGGAAGCCAAAATTTTTAATGAATTAAGTGACTGGAAAAAGCATACTGAAAGTGGAGAAAAAACAGAAATCAATTTTCAGTTAAAAAAATCACTCTGGAATCAAATTGCTGCAGAAAGTGATCTTTGTTTAAAAACTTCCTGTCCCTTTTATTCTAACTGTTTTTTTATGCAGGCCCGGAAGAAAATTTATAAAGCCGATATTTTAATTGTTAATCATCACCTTTTGTTATCTGATGCCAGGGTAAAAGACGATACCGGTTCTGTTGATCGAGGTATTCTGCCCAACTTTAATCATCTAATTATTGATGAGGCACATAATATTGGAGAGATTGCTACTGACCACCTCGGTTATCCTCTATATCAGCCGCTGCTTGATAACTGGTTAAAGAGGTTGAGTGGAGATAAAAATTCTCTGCTGTCAGAAATAAGAGAAGATATAGCCTTTACTGTTGATTCTGATCAAAAAAGACTGAGAGAAATTTTAGATCAAAAAATAATCCCCACAACTCAAAAAATAAAAGATTTAATTCCACAATATTTTAATGAACTTAAAGATTTAATCTCGGATTATAAAGATAAAAAAATAACGGTTGACAATAAATTAAAATCAAATCCTAAATGGGAGGAGTTTTTTAAAACAGCAGAGGATCTCGCAGCTTATTTAAAAAATACTTTTTCTTTTTTACAGATTATATACGAAAATTTGTACCTGGGTTTAGAGGCAGAAACAGATGAAAGTGAAATGAAAATTAAATCAAGCCTCAACCGCTGTCAGGATTTAATTAAAAGGGTGGAATTCAACTTAAAGGCAGAGGACGATGATTATGTCTTCTGGCTGGAATCGAGCTATTACAGAGGCTCTGAGCAAATTGTACAGAAGTCTGCTCCGGTTGATGTTGGAAAATTCTTACCTGATATGATCTGGTCAAAATTGACTAATGTAATATTTACTTCAGCTACAATTACTGCTGCTAATTCTTTTGATTATTTTTATAGAGAAACCGGAATTAAGAAAGCAGAAGAGCTCAAAGTAGAATCTCCTTTTGATTATTCTAAACAGGCGGAATTACTGATCCCGGTTGATTTTCCTGATCCGGCTAATAAGAATTTTTTAGAAGAACTGGTTATTATTTTAGGTAAAATCATTAACAAAACTCAGGGATCAACAATGGTTTTATTTACCTCTTACAGAATGCTCAGCTACTGTTATAATAATTTAAAAGGACCTCTAGAAAAAAAAGGAATAAGAATTTTATCTCAATCAAAACTGTCACGAAATTATATAATGCAGGAATTTCGTGGAGAATATAATACTGTTATTTTTGGCACATCTAGTTTCTGGGAAGGTGTGGACCTCCCCGGTGATTTATTAAAATACTTACTGATGGTTAAACTTCCCTTTCCAGTACCGGGAGAACCATTATATCAAGCAAAAGAAGATCTTTTAAAAGAAAAGGGCTTAAATCCTTTCTATAATTTAGCTTTACCTCAGGCTGTAATTAAGTTCCGCCAGGGTTTTGGACGCTTAATCAGATCTAAAAATGATTCTGGTTTAATTATTCTTTTTGACCGCAGAATTAAAGAAAGATCTTATGGAAGTAAATTTTTAGATTCATTACCGGCAGGATGTCCGGTTTCAGAATTAAACTGCAGAGAAATTATTACTAAAATAGATGAAAATGGAGTTTAAAAATGAAAAACAAACAAATCTTTTCAAAAACAATTTTAATATTTTTGCTGGCTGCTTTTTTTTCACCTGCTGCTTATTCTGCACCAAGTTTAAGCCTGATTTATGTTATTCAGCAGGGAGATACTCTTTCAGAAATTACTTCTGATTACAATATTGGAATGGAAGAACTAAAAAGAGCCAACAATATTTCAAATAACAAAGATATTAAGATGGGAGATGAGTTAGAAATCCCCGTAAATAAAAAAGTAAAAGACACAAATCAAGAGCCGGAGTTATTAAGTAAATATAATTCTAAAAAAGAAGAGCTGTCATTTTCAATTAATACTCATTATGCAGCTAGAATTAATCCCGGTCAGCAGCAGCCTGATATTGATGAAATTCCAGAAGATAAAATCATTGAATATTATGTAGGTCCTGGAGATACACTTTATGATCTTGCGAGAGACTTCAGCACTTCAATTGGGACAATTCTTGCTTTAAATGATAAAGAAAACAGTTCTCTGCGCAGTGGCGAAAAAATTAGACTGCCGATTCATAATCTGACCTCACATCAAATTCTAAACCAGAGAGTTAGCAAAAAAGAACTTGATCTTTTAGCAAGAGCAATTCACGGAGAATCAAGGGGAGAACCATATATGGGGCAAGTGGCTGTAGCTGCTGTTATTATTAACAGGGTTTTAAGTCCTCAATTCCCGAATAATTTTGCTCAGGTTATTTATCAGGGTGGGCAGTTTTCTGCTGTTAGTGATGGACAGATTAATTTAAATCCTAATCAGTCTGCTTATAGAGCGGCCAGAGAGGCTCTAAATGGAAGTGACCCTACTAAAGGAGCTTTATACTTTTATAACCCTAAAACAGCAACAAGAGTCAGCTTTTTTCAGGGAAGACGTGTTATAACGAAGATAGGAGAACATGTTTTTGTAGAATAAAGGTGAAGTTTTGCAAAATATTTTAAATAAAAATTCCAGCTTTTTAAAAGAAAGCTGGCTTATTTTTTATCATCTATTCGTAATAAAAAAGAGTTAGTGAAACATTTTCGGTTTCATAATTTCCGCTATCAACAAAATATAACCTTAATGTATTACAGATGTCCGAAGGATATTTTGTTCTAATAATTAACAGATAAACTCTCTGACTGGTTTACAATCTAAAATAAAGGATGATTCTAATGGAAATTAAAGTAGAAAGAGTTAATAAAAATATTGAGTTACCTAAATATCAGCATTATGGAGAGGATGCAGGGCTTGATCTGCATGCAGCAGAAGAATTAACAATAAAAAGTGGTGAATATAAGCTGATTAAAACCGGCTTAAAAATTGCAGTACCCAAAGGCTATGCCGCTTTTGTTTATCCCCGCAGTGGACTTGCATTAAAAAAAGGAGTAACTGTTTTAAATGCTGATGGAGTTATTGATTCTGGTTATCGGGGTGAAGTAGGTGTGATTTTGATCAATCACGGTAGTGAAGATTTTAAAATTAATTTTAATGACCGGATAGCTCAACTAATTATTCAAAAAGTAAATACAATTGAGTGGAATGAAGTAGAAAGTTTGAGTGAGAGTCAGCGTGGAGAAGGCGGCTTTGGTCATACTGGTGTAAAAAATAAATAGGAAAGGAAAATAAATATGCCTGAAATTAAAGTGCCTGCAACATCAGCAAATCTTGGTCCTGGATATGATACACTGGGCCTGGCTTTGAGCTTATTTAATAATTTTAAAATTAAAAAGAGAAATGATCAGCAGTTAAAAATAAAAATTGTTGATAAAAATAATGAGCGGGATATAAAAATTGATGATTCAGATAATCTTGTTATTTTAGCATATAAAAAGTACTTTGAATTTATAGAAAAAGATCTAATAGGAGTAGAAATTTTAGAGGAGATGCATACTCCTTTAGCCAGAGGACTGGGAAGCAGTTCTTCGGCTATAATTGGAGGTCTGGCTGCAGCAGCAGTTATATCTGAAGAACTAATAAGTGAAAAGGATTTTATACAGCTTGCTGTTGCTTTAGAAAAACATCCGGATAATGTTGTTCCAGCTTTAGTTGGTGGTTTAACTATAAATTTTTATTGCAATAATTACTATGATTATTATAAAATAGATGTGGAAGATGATTTAAAATTTATTTTAGCTGTACCAGATTTTGAATTAAAAACTGAAGAGCTGCGCCAGGTTTTAGCAGAAAAAATTGAGTATTCACGGGCCATTTTTAATTTAAGCAGAATTAGTCTGTTAACAGCAGCTTTTATAAAAAAAGATTATAAACTTTTAAAAACAGCAATGGAAGACCAGCTTCATCAGCCTTTTAGAAAAGAATTAATTGAAGGTTTTGATCGAATTATTAAGACTGCCTATGATAATGGAGCCTTTGGTGCTGCTTTAAGTGGAGCTGGCCCTACAATCATAGCGGCTGCAGCAGCTGAAGATGCAGAATTAATTGCAGAAAAGATAAAAAAAGTTTTTGCAAATGACTCTCAGGCTGCAGATTTTTATATAGTTGAAGCCTGTAATAAAAGTTTATATCAGATCTTAAAAGAGGAGATATCCAATAATGCTTAATATTGCAGTTATAGCTGATCAAAAATCTTTAAAAACTTTCTGGGGTTTTTATGAAACAAACAAAAAGCGAATTGAAAAATTAATAGATCAGAAAATAAAAATCAACTGTATATTTACTGAATCTGATAAAATACAGCTTCCTGACTTACTAAGAGATCAGCCTATAAAGATATATCAAGATTATTCTCAGCTTTTATTAAATTCTGAGCTTGATGTAATTATTGAATTAAATAAAAATGAAAAAACTTTTTTCTATCTCAAAAGTGCTCTCCAGAATAATAAAATATTTATTACAGCCAGCAGCAGGGTTATAGCAGAAAATTATTCCAGAATAAAACAATTGGAAAAAGAGAACCAAAGCAGGGTTTATTTTTCTGCAGCATTTTCTCCACTTCCTATACATACTCTGATTAATGATTTTTATGCGGTTGATGGTATAAAAGAGCTGAATGCAGTTTTAAATGCTACTACTAATTATATTTTAACTGAAATGGCTAAAAGCACTGTCAGTATGAAAGAAACAATTGAACAGGCTAAAGAATTGAGTTATGCTGAAGAAAATCCAGAACTGGATTTAGATGGTTATGATAGTTTATATAAGATAACATTACTGGGGGATTTAATTTATGAGACTGCTTTAAATCCAGAAGTAGTTAATGCCAGGGGAATTAAAGGAATTACAAGCTATGATCTGATTTATGCAGAAGAACTTGGTTATAAAATCAAATTAATCTGTACTATCAAAAAAGAAAATGGAAACCTATATATTGGGGTTAGACCTAATTTAATCAGTGAAGATAGTTTTTTAGCTTCGGTGAATGAAAACAGTAATGCAGTTGAAGTTTTTTCTGATTTTAATGCCAGAACTATTTTTAAAGCAGAAAACTGTGAGACGGCTATTAATAATTTATTTTGTCTGGACCTGATTAATACAGCCAATTTTATCAATAAAAGAAATAAAGGTAATTTTAATTATCACCAGTATGATTTTAACTTTTTTGATTTATATACCTCTCAGCAGAATCCATTTTATATAAGATTACAGATTGAAAAAGATAGAGAAATCATAAAGGAAATAAAAAATATTTTTTCAGAAGAAAATTTAGCAGAATTAGTCCTGCATGATAATTTAACAGAAACTCCACTGCTGCCTGTAATTATAATAACCAGGAAAATCAAAGAAAAGAATTTAGAAATTTTAATAGAAAAAATTGAGAAGCTAGAAGGAGTATTAACAGTTAATAATATTATACCAGTGCGGGCAGAATAATAATTATATTAATTACAATAGGAAGGTGAAACAGGTGTCATTAATTGTACAAAAATATGGAGGAAGTTCAGTAGCAAACCCTGATTTAATCAAAAATGTTGCCAAAAGAGTAATTGAGGGTTATGAGAAAGGTAATCAGATGATTGTTGTTGTTTCCGCTATGGGAGATACAACTGATCATTTAATAGATTTGATGGGCGATATAACTGATGATCCTGATCCAAGAGAAGTTGATATGCTTTTAACAACTGGTGAACAGGTTTCGATTGCTCTTTTAACAATGGCAATTCATGCTTTAGGTTATCCTGCAATTTCTCTAACCGGAAGTCAGATGAAAATAAAAACCGATGAAAAACATAACCAGGCCATGATTACAGATGTTGATACAACCCGCTTAAGAAAAGAATTAGCAGAAAATAAAATTGTAATTGTAGCTGGATTTCAGGGAGTAAATGATAATCATGATTTTACAACCCTGGGTAGAGGTGGCTCTGATACAACTACTGTTGCAGTGGCAGCTGCTGTAAATGCAGACCGCTGTGAAATTTATTCTGATGTTGAAGGTGTTTATACTGCAGACCCCAGAATTGTTGAAGATGCAAGTAAATTAGATAATATTTCTTATGAAGAAATGCTTGAATTAGCTAATTTAGGAGCCAATGTTTTACATCCAAGGGCTGTGGAGCTTGCTAATAGTTATAATTTAGAATTATATATTGCATCGAGTTTTAATAAGGTAAAGGGCACAATTGTTAGAGGAGATGAGAAAATGGAAGGCAAAAAAAATGTAGTAGGAGCAGCAAGTGACTTAGGAGAAATTAAGATTACTGTAGAAAGAGTACCTGATGAGCCTGGAGTAGCTGGTAAGATATTTAAATCACTGGCAGATGCCGGAGTTAATGTTGATATGATTATTCAAAACCTGCAGCGGGATGAACTGAATGATATTACATTTACTATTAATCAGGAACAGGAAAAATTAGCAGTTAAGGTGCTTAATAAAATAAAAGGTGAATTAAATTTTGATAACTATACTATTGATCGGGATGTAGCTAAAATATCTATAGTGGGTGCTGGAATGCAGTCAACCCCCGGTATAGCAGCCAGAATGTTTACTTCTTTTGGAGAAAATGAAATAAATATTGAAATGATAACTACTTCTGAAATAAAAATATCCTGTTTAATTAAAAGAGAAGAAGCAAATAAAGCCCTAAATGTTCTTCATAATGAATTTAAACTGGATCAGATTAATAATTAAATATTGCAAAAACTATAATTTTAACGTATAATTTAAATAGCTAAGTAAAGTTTTGGCAGTTAAAAGACTGCTGGTTTAAGCTTAAATTTAAATTATAAGGAGGTAAAAAAATGAATGTAAAGAAAAAAGGAGAAGTTTATCGCTGTGAGATCTGCGGTAATGTTGTTGAGGTAAAAGAAGCAGGCGGAGGAGAATTAGTCTGCTGTGGAGAACCAATGAAATTAGAAGAATAAATAAAAAAATAATTAGCGCCCGGGGTTTTTACTCCGGGCTTTTAATTACTTTTATCCATAATTAATATTAAAATTTAATAATTTCTTAAAGGATTTAACACTATTTGCGAGAAATATTATTATAGAAATTAATTTTTTAATCAAATATAATCTGGGAGGATATTTTAAAATGAATTATTTTGAAAAAAATAAGATTAAAGATATATTAGACGATAATCTTGATAGCTATAAAGACGTTATTGTAATGGGATGGGTTAGAACCAAAAGAGTCTCAAAAAATATTGCCTTTATAGAGATTAATGATGGAAGTGCATTAAAAAATCTGCAGCTGGTTATTTTAAAGCCAGAAGAACATCCTTTGGACGAAATAAACACCGGTGCCAGCATTAAGGTTAAAGGTTATATTGATAAGGTTGAAGGCAGAGAACAGGATGTTGAAATGAAGGCAGAGTCAATAGAAATTATCGGTGAGGCTCCTGAAGATTTTATTCTCCAGAAAAAAAGGCACAGTTTTGAATTTTTAAGAGAAATTGCCCACTTAAGAGCCAGAACAAATACTTTTGGTGTTGTTAATCGATTCCGCAGCAAGATGTCTTATGCTGTACATAATTATTTTTATAATAAAGATTTTAAATACATTCATACTCCAATTATTACCTCAGGTGATGCTGAAGGAGCAGGTGAGGTATTTAAGGTATCAACTTTGGATTTTGAGAACATACCTAAAACAGAATCCGGTGAGATAGATTACAGCCAGGATTTCTTTGCTAAAGAAACCGGGCTTACAGTTAGTGGTCAGTTAGAGGCTGAATTACTGGCTACTGCTTTAGGAGATGTATATACTTTTGGGCCTACCTTTAGAGCCGAAAATTCTAATACCTCCCGTCATGCTTCGGAGTTCTGGATGATCGAGCCGGAGATGGCCTTCTGTAATCTGGATGAAATGATGACTTTAATGGAGGATTTCATTAAAAATTTATTTGAATTTGCACTGGAAGAAGCAGAAGAAGAAATGAACTTTTTCAATCAGTGGATTGATGAAGGACGCAGAGAAATGATTGAAAATATTATTGAGGCAGATTTTGGCAGAATTACTTATACAGAAGCAATAGAAATTTTAGAAAATAGCGGCGAAAATTTTGAATATCCTGTCAGCTGGGGAGTAGATCTGCAGTCTGAACACGAAAGATATTTAACAGAAAAATATTTTAAAAAGCCAATCATGGTTAAAGATTATCCAAAAGAAATAAAAGCTTTTTATATGCGCCAGAATGATGACGGCAAAACAGTTGCAGCTGTTGACTGCCTGGTTCCCGGAGTTGGAGAAATCATTGGCGGTAGTCAGCGTGAAGAAAGATATGACAGGTTAAAAAATAGGATGGAAGAATTAAATATGGACCTGGATAAATATGACTGGTTTTTAGATATTAGAAAATATGGTACAGTACCCCATTCAGGCTTTGGACTTGGATTTGAAAGACTGCTGATGTATTTATCAGGTATGCAGAATATAAGAGATGTAATTTCTTTTCCTCGTACTCCTGGCAGCGCAGAATTTTAATCAAAATAAATTAAATTAGGAGAAAAGGGATGCTTAAAAATGAGAAATTAATTATAAATATTTTAGTATTATTTTTATTTATTACTATTCCTCTGTCTGTTTCAGCAGCTGAAAATTTAAAAAAGGATCTGATAGTTTTTGGGGATGAGCCCGAGGGAGTTGCAGCTGCAGTTGCTGCTGCCCGTGAAGATAAAGAGGTTTTATTAGTAATGAAAAGAGCAAATCCCGGTGGTTTAATGACTTATGCTGCTCTTAATTTTATTGACTTAAATTATGACAGTAATTCCAGAAATATTAACCACGGAATTTTTTCAGAATGGCATCAAAAAATTGGTGCTTCTATTTCTTTTTCTCCTAAAAAAGCCGAATTAGCATTTAAAGAAATACTCAGGGCTGAAAAAAATATTGAAATAATGGAATCCGTTTTTTTAGAAAAAGTAGTGCTTAACGAAAATAATATTGATTTTATAAAGATTAAAAAAGATGGAGAAAAATATAATTTAAATGCTGATTTTTATATTGATGCATCTCAGGATGGAGATCTGGCCGCAGAGGCTGGAGAAGACTATTTTATAGGTACAGCAGATATCAATTTAAAAAACAGCTGGATGGCGTCAACTCAAATATTAAAATATTCCAGGGTAGAGCCTGCTGCCTTAAAAAAGGCAGTAAAAAGTAACAAATATAAGGATAGCTATTTTAGGGGTGATCATGCCTGGGGTTTTTCTGATTTTGGTAAGAGTTATCAGCCCAAAAACCAGAATCTGCGACTGCGCGGTTTAAATATAGTCTTTATCGAAGAAGACGGGAGTTATGATGCCTACATTAATGCCCTGCTGTTATTTAATGTAAATCCTCTGTCTGAAAAATCAACTGCAGAGGCTAAACAAAGAGCAGCTGAAGAGGCTCAATTTATATTAAAATATCTGCAGAATAATTTAGAAGGATTTGTAAAAGCAGAATTAAATGAGCTTCCTCAGGAGCTCTATAAGCGGGAAAGCAGGCATTTTTTAACTGAATATCAGCTGGGAGTAAAAGATTTATTCAGACAAAAAATATTCGCTGATACTGTTACTCTTGCTTCTTATCCGCTAGATTATCAGGCAGCAGCTCAGGATTATCCAGGTTTTGTTTTGTTTAATCCTGAATATTATTCTATTCCGTTAAGAACACTGATAGCAAGAAAAAATAAAAACTTAATGATTGTAGGGCGCAGCAGCGGCTACAGCTCTTTAACAGCAGCAAGTGCCAGAGTTATACCTGTTGGCATGAATACTGCTGAAGCTGCGGGAACTGCAGTTTCTGAAGCTATTAATAAAAATAAAAAGCTGCTCGAAATTGCTGAAGATGAAGAGAGTTTAAATAAAATTCGCTCAAAACTAAATATTGATCTTTCAAAATATCCTGCAGAATCTGCAATTGTTAATGATCCCCAGCTTTCACAGAATCTGCAGAAATTGCTTTCCTGGGGAATTACAATTGGGGGTTATAATAACAACTTTAAATTATATAACACACCGAGCGAAAAAGAATTTACCGCAGTTATTCTAAAAATAATGCAGAAAAAAGAAGCAGAAAACCTTTATGAATGGGTACCAGGCAGTCTTGAAACTTTAAGCAGCAGTGAAAAATTGACCACAAATGGTGCTTTGAAATTATTGCTGGCAGCTGAGAGTCAGCGTGTTTTAGAAATGGAAGCAGAAGAGTATTTTCAGCAGGCACTGAAGCTTAATTTAATTCCTGAAGAATTAAGAGAAGAACTGCAGAAAAATAGAAAAATGAGCAGAAAAGAAATGATTGTGCTGGCAGCAGATTATTTGGACCGGTTTGAAACTCCATCTGACTTGAAAATTATTAGGGGTGAACATTTTGAATAATAAAAGCTATTATACATATTATCCCTCACCTATAGGTATTTTAAAAATTGAATTTAATAATCAGGCATTATTAAAAGTTGAGTTTGATGATCATTTACGAGAGGTAAAAAATAATTGCCAGGAAAATTTTTATAAAGATCCAAAAATTTTAAAGATCTATAATTTGATTTTTGATCAGCTCAATCAGTATTTTTTAGGAAAAAGAAATTCTTTTGAAATTCCCATTCAATTAGAGGGTTCAGATTTTGAGTTAAAAGTCTGGAACTTTTTGAAGGGTATTCCTTATGGTAAAACTTATTCCTATGCAGAAGTAGCAGAGGCTATTTCTAAACCGGGAGCTGCTCAGGCTGTTGGTCAGGCAAATTCGCGTAATCCAATTGCCATTATAATTCCCTGCCACCGTGTTATTTCTGCAGATGGAAGTGTCAATGGTTATGCCGGTGGTGTCTGGAGAAAAAAATGGTTATTAAAACACGAGAACAGTAAAAGTAAAAAAATAGAAAGGAAGATTTCCTTTGTCTAAAGAATTAAAAAAAAGAGAAGATATCGATGAAAAGTATAAATGGAATTTAAATGATATTTATGATGATGATCAAAGTTTCGAATCTGAACTGGAAGAAGTATTAGCAGAAGTAAAAAATATAGAAGAATTAAAAAATAACTTCACTGATAATGCTGAAAATTTATTGAATTCTTTAAATCGAATTATTGAGCTCGAAGAAAAAACAGCAAGATTATACAGCTATGCTCATATGAAATATGATCAAAATACTCAAAATGAAAAATATCAAAATTACAAAAATAAAGCAATGATGTGTTATAATAAACTATCTAATTCAACTTCTTTTATGGTTCCGCAGATTATTCAACTGGGAGAAGAAAAACTCATAAAATATAAACAAGAAAAAGAAGAACTGGAATTTTTCAATCACTTTTTTGACAATATTTTAAGGCAAAAAGAGCATTATCTTTCTGCTGAAGAAGAAAAAATCCTTGCTCTGGCCGGAGAAGTAACTCAGAGTTCGGAAAATATTTTTAGTATGCTGAATAATGCAGACTTAGAATTTCCACTAATTAAAGATGAAAATAATGAGGAGCTGCGTTTAACTCACGGGAGATATATAGATTTACTAAAAAAAGAAGATAGAAGAGTTAGAGAGGATGCCTTTGAGGGAATGCACGGAGAATATGAAAAACTTGAAAATACCTTTGCAGCTGTACTGGACAGCTCTGTTAAAGCAGATGTATTTTATGCAAAAGCCAGAAAATATGATAGTGCATTGGAATCAGCTCTGGATAATGATAATATAAGTACAGATGTTTATAATAATTTGATTGATACTATTTCCAGCAATTTAGATCCACTGCATCAATATATGCAGTTAAAAAAAGAAATGCTGGGCCTGGATGAGCTGCATATTTATGATACCTATACTCCTTTAATTAAAGAAATAGATCTTAAATTTAAATATGAAGAAACTAAGGAAATAATCAAAAAAGCAGTCAGTCCACTTGGAGATAATTATATCCAGACGGTAGAAGAAGGATTCAACTCGGGCTGGATAGATGTTTATGAAAATAAAGCCAAACGTGCAGGTGCTTATTCCAGCGGCTGTTATGGAGTCCATCCATATATACTGATGAATTACACCCAGGATATCAGTAATTTATTTACCTTAATTCACGAGATGGGTCATGCTCTGCACAGTTATTATTCAAATAAAAATCAGCCTTATTTATATGCTGATTATAAGATTTTTGTAGCAGAGGTGGCTTCAACTTTAAATGAAAATCTGCTTATAGATTATATGCTGGAAAATGCAGCCAGCAGAGAAGAAAAACTCTATCTTTTAAATTATTTTTTAGAAGGATTTAGAGGTACGGTTTACAGACAGACAATGTTTGCTGAATTTGAGAAAATGATTCATGAAAATGTAGAATCTGGAGAAAGTTTAACTTCTCAGACGATGAAATCGATGTACAGAAAGTTAAATGAGAAATATTTTGGTGAAGCTCTGGTAATTGACGAAAAATTAGACTATGAGTGGGCCAGAATTCCTCATTTTTACTATAATTTCTATGTTTATAAATATGCTACCGGTTATTCTGCAGCAGCAGCTCTGGCTGAAAAGATACAGAATGAGGGACCAGAAGCAGCTGCTGATTATTTAGAATTTTTAAAAGCAGGAGGCAGTGATTATCCGCTCAATATTCTAAAGAAAGCCGGGGTGGATATGGAAAAACCCGATGCTATAGAAAATTCTGCCGCTAAATTCAAAAAATATTTAAACAAGCTGCAGGAATTAATCTAAAAAGCAGACAGCAGGAGTAAAACAGGGCAGAAATAGAAAAAAACTGGAGCTAATTATTTGCTGAAAAAGTTAATTATATCTTCAGCACATCTTTCTTTTTCAAGATCATTGATTATTACATGGGATGATTTTTTATAGGTCTTTTGATCTACTAAAAATGATCCCATTTTTTTATTTAAAAACTTTTTGATCTGCTGATTATCAACCTGCTGATCATTTTCTGATAAAATAAGCTGTGATGGCACTTTAATTTGAGAGGCAGCTTTTCTGCTTTTTTTCATCAATTTATATAACTCAGCCAGGGTTTCGGGATAATAGTTTAGACTGTAATTGCTGTGATAGTCAATCTCTGCTTTAGTTAAAGAAGATTCATCCATTTTGAAATCATTATCCATCTTTTTAACAAAGTATTTTAAATAAGGGGTAAAGGCAATATTTTTATTGGCTGTAAAAAAAGCCGGTGCAATAAGTGAGAGTTTATCTATTTTGAAATTAGAGGCAAGCATTGCTGCCAGAATTCCACCCATTGAGAGACCGGCCAGATAAATATGCTGATAATTAGTTTTTAAAAACAAATAACTGTCTATAGATTTCCGCAGCCACTGGTCTGCAGTACTATTTAAAAAATCTGATTTATTTGTTCCATGTCCCGGTAATCTTGGGACATACACAGGCAGTTTTAGATTTTCTAAAATTTCAGCTGCTGTATAATTCCAGTTGCTGCTTTTACCGCCAAAACCGTGGAGCAGAAGCACAGCTGTATCTTTATTTCTTAAATCAAAGCCTAATTTTATCTCTGCTGCTAATGGATTAATTTGCGTATGACTGTCAATCTTATTTAAGTTCATTTTAATCTCCCCATCTTATTTTTGGTCTACTTTATTTTTCAATAACAATCTTAGTATATCAAAGTTTTAGATTCAAGCAATAATTATTTTAAATTTATAAACAAAAGTGATAAAATAACAAATAGATAATAAATTAAATATCATATAGGAGGTGAATGTTTAATAGTTTAGGCTATTAAACTAATTATGAAAGATAAAATATTAAAAAGAGCTGAAAATTTAAGAGACAATATGATTTTAAGTACTCAGGAATTGGTAAAAATTCCAAGTGTAGAAGCAGAAGCAGTGGGAGATTATCCTTATGGTGAAGAGGTATATAAAGCTTTAGTTAAGGCAATAAAAATATCAAAAAAGCTTGGATTTAAATGCAAAAATATAGATAATCAGGCTGCTCATGTGGAGATGGGAGAGGGAGAAGAAGTTCTGGCCCTGCTCTGCCACCTGGATGTTGTGCCAGAAGGCAGTGACTGGACATATCCACCTTATGCAGCTGAAATTCATGATGATAAAATTTACGGCAGGGGTACTATTGATGATAAAGGACCTGCAGTAGCTGGCTTATATGCAATGAAAATTGTTCAGGAGCTGGGAGTAAAACTAAATAAGAGGGTTAGATTAATCCTGGGAACAAATGAAGAATCAGGGATGGCCTCTTTAGATTATTATTTTAAAAAAGAGAAAATGCCTGAATTATCATTTAGCCCTGATGCTACTTTTCCAGCTATTCATGCTGAAAAAGGGATTTTAGATCTGAAATTTTCTGCAGATTTAAGTTCAGAAAAGAAAGATGGTTTAAAACTTGAGCAGATTAAAGGTGGTAATGCAACTAATATGGTCCCTGATTATGCAGAGGCAATAGTCAGTGGGCTCAAAAAAGAGGAAATAGAAAAAATACTAACAGAGATTGATTATGAGCAGGATGATTTAATGATTGAATCAGAGAATGGAAAAGTCAAATTAGCTTATCACGGCGTTTCTGCTCACGGAAGTATGCCTGAAGATGGTAAAAATGCTATTTCATATTTAATCAATATTTTAGCGGAGCTTCCATTTGCAGTATCTGAAGTAAAAGAGTTTTTTAATTTCTATAAAGATAAAATTGGGCTGGAATATGATGGAGGCTCTATCGGCTGTAAGGATCAGGATGATGTACCAACAGCTTTAACTTTTAATACCGGAATAATTAATGGCAGCCAGAAAAAAATAGAGTTTATAGTTAATATTCGCTATCCTGTTAAGTCAAGTGCGCAAAAAGTAGTTAGTGATATCAAAAAAGAAATTGGAGATGACTTTATAAGTTTAGAGATTTTAAGAGATGCAGAACCTCTCTATATCCCAAAAGATGATCCATTTATTCAAAAATTAATGAAAGCCTATCAGGAATTTACAGGAGATGATAGTGAGCCGATAGCAATTGGTGGTGGAACCTATGCCCGCAAAGTTAAAAAAGGAGTGGCCTTTGGCCCACTGTTCCCCGGTCAGAGCGAATTAGCTCATCAAAAAGATGAGTTTATCCGCATTGATGACCTTGTTAAAAGTGCAGCTATTTATGCAAAAGCAATTATTGATATTGCTGGAGTGAAAGAAGATGAATAAAGAAGCAGAAGCTCTTTTAAATTTCATTGATAATTCACCAACTGCTTTTCATGCAGCCTCAGCATTAAAAAAGAACTTTAAAGAGGCTGGCTTCAAAGAGCTTGATCCACGCCAGAATTGGAATTTAAAAAAGGGAGAAAAATATTTTATCTGCCGCAATGATTCAGCTGTTATTGCTTTTATAACCGGTAAAGATTTTCTGAATCAGGGTTTTAGAATTATTTCTTCTCATACTGACAGTCCTGCTTTAAAACTGAAACCGGATCCGATAATTAATAATGACGGCCAGTATGTTTTAAATACTGAGGTTTATGGGGGACCTATTTTAAATACCTGGTATGACAGAGAGCTTTCAATTGCCGGCAAAATTGTTCTAAAAGCTGAAAACTCTTTTGAATTAAAAGAGGAGCTGATTGATTTAAAAGAAAATCTGGCTGTACTGCCCAATCTGGCAATTCATCTAAATAAAGATGTTAACGAGGAAGGAAAAATTGACAAAAAAAAGGGATTAAGAGCCTTAATAACTCAGGATTTAAAAACTAAAAACAGGAAAAAGTCTGATAAAGAAAATTCTGACTCAGAATCAGGAATTAGTTTAAAGGCTTTAATTGAAAAGTTTAGTGATTACAGGGCAGATGAAATACTGGAATCAGAATTATATCTTTATCCAAATCAAAGAGCTCAATTTTTAGGGCCTGAGAAGGAGTATATTTCTGCAGGACATCAGGATAATCTGTCAATGGTTCATGCAGCTTTAAGCTCTATAAGCTCTTCAGAGCCTCAAAAATGGACACAGATGGCAGTTTTTTATGATAACGAGGAAATAGGGAGCCATACTCCTCAGGGTGCGGATTCTCCTTTTGCTGGAGATCTGATTGAAAGAATTATCTATAATTTAGGAGCAGAAAAAGAAGATTATTACAGGATTATTGAAAAGTCATTTCTTCTTTCTGCTGATATGGCCCATGCAGTTCATCCTAATTTTAGTGAAGAATATGATCAAAATAACAGACCCTTATTAAACAGGGGGCCGGTAATTAAATATAATGCTAATTTAAAATATACTACCAATGCCAGTACAGCTGGAGTTTTAATTGATTTGATGGAAAAAAACAATATTCCCTATCAGTTTTACAGCAACCGCAGTGATAAAAGAGGTGGTTCAACTATAGGACCTATTGCAGCTACTCAGCTTGGAATTAAGAGTATTGACCTGGGCAATCCCCTGCTGGCTATGCATTCCAGCCGTGAACTTGGTGGAAGTGCAGACCATAAGGAAATGATTAAATTGATGTCTTTATTTTTAAAAGAAAATTAACTAAGATTTCAGAGCTTGATATTTATTTTATATCAGCTCTGCTTTTCTTAACTTAGTCTAATTTAAAATCAGATATTTTGTTCTTTTATTAAAAGGAGGAATCGGATTGGATAATTTTGAATTCTCAAAACTGGAAAATAGAGAAAACACCCTGTCTATCAAATGGGATAAAAGAGAAGAGATATTTGGTAATGATGATATTTTACCAATGTGGGTAGCAGATTCTGACTGGCAGACTGCTCCGGCAGTAAAAGAAAGTCTTCGAAAAAAAGTTGATGAGGGGATTTTTGGCTATAGTTTTGCCGATCAGAGTGTTTATCAGGCAGTGCAGAACTGGCTGCAGCGGAGATTTGATTTAGCTGTCCAAAAAGACTGGCTGCTTTTTGATACAGGTGTTGTACCGGCTATTAATTTCACCTTAAAAGCAGTTACTGAAGCAGATGATGCGGTGATAATTCAGCCGCCAGTTTACAGGCCTTTTTTTAAAGCTGCAGAAAACAATAACTGTAAACTTCTTAAAAATGAACTGCTGAAAAAAGATAATCATTATCAGATGGATCTAAATGGTCTGGAAAAAAAGATAAAAACTTATAATCAGCAGGGAAATCAGGTAAAAGCAATGATTTTATGCAGTCCTCATAATCCTGTAGGAAGAGTCTGGAAGCAGGATGAACTACTTGAGCTGCTGCGCTTATTAAAAAAAGAAGATATTTATCTTTTAAGTGATGAAATACATTTAGACTTAATATATCCAGGCCATCAGCATCTACCTGTACTTAAGCTGCTTTTAGAAAGAGATGAATTTAAAGATTACCGTAAGAAGGTAATTTCTTTTATGGCAGCCAGCAAGACCTTCAATATCGCTGGTTTACATACTTCATATACTATTATTGAATCTAAAGAACTTCGCTCTGCCTATCAAAAGGCAAGGGCCGGTTTTGGAACAAGCAGCAGTCCCTTCGGTCTGGTTGCTCTTAAAGCTGCCTATAATCAAGGAGAAGATTGGCTTGAAGCTCAGATGAATTATTTAAAAGATAATTATGAATTTTTACAGCAGTACATTAAAGAGAATATACCTCAAATAAAAGTTACAGAGGCAGAAGGTACCTATTTAGTCTGGCTGGATTGTTCAGAGCTGCCTTTTGAAAATGATGAACAGCTGATCGAATTTATGAATAAAAAGGCAGAGGTAGGCCTTAATCCAGGCCGCTGGTTTGGAGATGCAGGTTCAATGCATATGCGTTTAAATATTGCCTGTCCCCGCAGAAGATTAAAAGAGGGTTTAGAGAGAATTAAAAAAGCGCTGGAGAATAGATCACAGTAAAAGATTTCAGGAAAGGAAGTTTTGATTTGAATAAAGTCATAGTAATTGGCGGTGGCCCGGCAGGGATGATGGCTGCTCTTCAGGCTGCTAAAAATGAGAATAAGGTTGTAATAATTGAAAAGAATAAAGCCCTGGGTAAGAAATTATTAATAACCGGTAAAGGCCGCTGTAACTTAACAAACTACTCGGATTTGAATCAGCATATTAAAAATATAGTCGATAATCCGGAATTTATGTACAGCTCTCTGGCAGAATTTGATGCCTACAGGCTTTATTATTTTTTTGAAGGGCTGGGACTGCCTCTTAAAGTTGAAAGAGGAGATAGAGTTTTTCCTCAATCAAACAGATCCCGGGATGTACTTAAGGTATTACAAAAAGAATTATTCAAATATGATGTGGAAATAATACAGGATCAGGCAGCAGAAATTCTGCTTAATAAAGGAAAAATAAGTGGTGTAAAGTTAAAATATCAGGGTAAGCTTAAGGCAGACAAAATTGTACTTGCTGCAGGTGGCAGTGCTTATCCTCAGACCGGTTCTGATGGCAGTGGTTTTAAACTTGCTCAGTCTGTAGGACATAAAATTATTGATCCTCAACCTGGTCTCTGCGGTTTAGAAACTAAAGAGGACTGGATTTATGAGGCACAGGGACTGAAACTAAAATATGTTGATTTAAAATTGCTGGAAAAGGGAGAAGAAATATTTAGCGAATTTGGTGACTTAGAAATTAGAGATGATTATCTTGATGGTCCACTCATCATTTCTGCTTCAATGTATATTGATCAGCAGCCGCATGATTATCAGCTTTTAATTGATTTAAAACCGGCTCTTGATTATCAGACTCTGGATCAGAGAATTTTAAGAGATTTTAATAAATACAGTAACAAATATTTTGGTAACAGCCTTGATGACCTTTTACCAAAGCAGCTGATCCCGATAATTTTAGACCTTTCTCCTATAGATTATCAAAAAACAGTAAACCAGATTACTGCAGCTGAAAGGGAAGAGCTGGTATACTTATTAAAGAATTTAAAATTAAATATTAAAGCTAAAAAAGGATTTGAGAGGGCGATTATAACTCGAGGTGGAGTTAGTACAGAAGAAATTAATCCTAAAACAATGGAATCCAGGCTGATTAAGGATTTATATTTTGCAGGAGAAATCATTGATCTGGCTGCTATGACAGGCGGTTATAATTTACAGATAGCTTTTTCTACAGGCTATAAAGCAGGAAATAATTTAAATTAAAAAGAAAAAAACCGCAGCCGGGTGACTGCGGTTCTCTTATGATTAAAATTTTAATGATTAATTACTCAGCGTCTTCTTCTTCACCCTGAAGTTTTTGAGTGATTACCTGATTTACAGAGTTCATCAGCTGATTGAAGTGATTTTGAGCTTCATAGAATTCAGAGATTTTATCATTTTGCTTCATTTTTTGTTCCATCATCTGTAATTCCTGCTTCTGTTCATCACTAACTTCCTGACCATTCTGCTGCATCATTTGTACCTGCTGATATTTAGCGTTGAGGTCATCAAGCATTGACTTTGCATCTTCATCCTCAACCATAACTTCTTCCTTTTCTTTTAATTCTTGAAATTCCTGTGATTCAACAATTGCATCTGCAAGGTCTTCTGCATATTCCATAACTGTTGCCATTTAATTTCACCTCATATTAAGATTTCTTTTGTTTTCTAACAACCATACTTATGTTAACATTCGCCAATGCTTATGTCAAATTTTAATCCAAATTCATAGGGGGAAATAAATTATGTCAGAAGAATTAAATATTGAAGTTTATTCAAAAGACTGGTGTCCATACTGTAAAAAGGCAAAAGCTTTTTTGAAAAGCAAGAAACTTAGTTTTGAAGAGATTGATATTAATGAGGGAGATAATTATGAGGTGATGAAAGAGAGAACAGGTAATAAAACTGTACCTCAAATTATTATTAATGATCGTTCTCTTGGCGGTTATGATGATATTATTGATTTAGAAAAAAATGGGGAATTTAATCAACTGCTGGGAAAAGAATCTAATGATTTTTCAAACGAAGAATGGGAGCTTATTATTTTAGGAGCCGGGCCAGCTGCTCTAAATGCTGCTCTATATGCTGCCCGAAAGGGAATTAAGCTGCTGCTTTTAACAAGGGATATTGGAGGGCAGGTAATTACTACTAATGAAATTGATAATTATCTAGGTAAAGCAGATACTACAGGTGCTGAGCTGATTTATGATTTTTGGGACCATGTGGCTAAATATGATGTAGAAACAGTGATTGGAGAAGAAGTAGTTGGAGTAGAAGACCAGGATGACAAAAAAATAATTAAAACAGATAATAACAAAGAGTATTCTACCAGTTCGGTAATAATTGCAACAGGTGCTAAAAAAAGACATCTGGGTATGAAACAGGAATATGTATTAACCGGTAAGGGTGTTCACTACTGTGCCAGCTGTGATGCTTTTCTTTATAAAGGTCAGCCGGTAGCTGTAGTTGGAGGTGGAAACTCTGGTCTGGAAGCTGCTATTGACCTGGCAAATATTGGCTGTGAAGTTGACTTAATAGAGCTGCAGGATAAGCTGATGGGAGATCAATACCTGCAGGAGAGAGTCAAAGATAAAGGAACTATAACTGTTCATACTTCAACTACAGTTGCTGAGATAATTGGTGAAGATAAACTGGAGTCAATTGTAATTAAGAATGTTGATGATGATTCTACTGAAGAACTGGATATAAATGGTTTATTTATTGAAATTGGTCTGGTTGCCAATAGTGATTTTGTCGGCGATTTAGTAGAAAGAAATAAAGCAAAGGAAATTATCATTAATGAGAGAAATGAAACTGCTGTTGAAGGAATCTGGGCAGCAGGAGATGTGACCAATATTATCGATAAACAGATTATTACCTCGGCTGCCGAAGGGGCTAAAGCTGCTTTACGAGTAAATCAGTATTTAGGTTAATATTTACTGCAGTTTAATTTAACTGTCAAAGTTTTAATAAAATATAATTTATAAAACAGCCATTTGTTTAATTATCAAAATGGCTGTTTTTCTGTTAAGCTAAAAGAAATTTGCCAGATATTATAATACTATGTATAATATAAACAAACGGAGGTGTATATAAGATGGCTGCAGAAAAAGTACAGAAGCATATTTATCTTTCAGGTAGAGTTCAGGGAGTAGGATTTAGAGCTTTTACTCAGCGGCAGGCATCAGTTTTAGATATAAAAGGCTGGGTGAAGAATTTGGCCGACGGTAGAGTAGAGGTTGTTATTCAGGGAGAAAAAAATAAAGTTAAACAGATGATTGAGAAATTAAAAAGCGGGCCTTCTTATGCCCGAGTAGATAATATAGAAATTAAAGATCAGGAACTTGATAACTTTAAGAGTTTTGATATAACATTTTAAATTATGGAGATTATTATTGTGCTTAATTGTTGAGAAAAACGGAATCTTAGCCTATCTGGATTCAGTAGAAAAAGAGGTGTTTAAAGTGGCAAAAGCGTTGTTAGCTGTTGATCTGCAGAATGACTTTTACGAAGAAGGCTCTCTGGCAGTTGCTGGTGCTTCTCAGATTAATCAGAAAGTTAATCAATTATTAAAATCAGATGAATATCAGGTGGTTGTTGCCTCTCAGGACTGGCACCCTAAAAAACATTTGAGTTTTGCCTCAAATCACAATCAGGAACCTTTTACCCCTTACAGTGATGAGCAGGGTCTGGGTCCTGTATTATGGCCTGACCACTGTGTACAGCAGACTGAAGGGGCAGAATTTAATCCGGAAATCAAAACAGAAAACTTTGATTATATAATTCGCAAAGGTACTGAGATAGAAGTTGACAGCTATTCTGCTTTTCAGGATAATGATGGTTCAAATTTAGGTCTGGCAGGACTGCTTAAGTCAATTGGAATTGAAGAAGTTGATATTGTGGGGTTGGCTTTTGATGTCTGTGTTAAATATACCGCTCAGGACAGTGCAAAAAATGGATTTAAAACCAATATAATTTTAGAGGGAACAAGAGCTGTTAATCCAGATGAGGAATCTAAAACAAAAGCGGAGCTAAAAAAAGCTGGAGTGAATTTCAAATAAAATTTGTATTAAATATTAATTAAGTTTCAAATTAGCAGTGTTTAAACTTTAATTTAAGTAGAAGATAAATAGTTGTTTTGAATAAAAGGGGAGAATTTTCTTGGACAAAATTGAACTTATGGCAACAAGTACCTTTGGTATGGAAGCTCTTGTAAAAAAAGAAATAAATGATTTAGGTTATGAGATAACAGAAGTTAAAAATGGAAGAATCACATTTGAAGGAGATCTGCAGGCGATTGCAGAAGCAAATCTCTGGCTCAGAACTGCCGAAAGGGTTTTAGTTAAAATTGGAGATTTTGAGGCCAGAGATTTTGATGAGCTCTACGATGGAGTCAGAGATCTGGATTGGCCGCAGTGGCTTCCCGAAGATGCCGAATTTCCGGTCAGTGCAAAATCTATTGATTCTAAGTTAAGCAGTGTACCAACCTGTCAATCTGTAACGAAAAAGGCAGTTGTTGACCGCATGAAAGAAGAATATGGAACCGATTGGTTTGACGAAGATGGCCCACTTTATCCAATAGAACTTGCTTTATATAAGGATCGAGCAATATTAACAATTGATAGTTCCGGTACCGGACTTCATAAGAGGGGTTACAGAGAACTGTCAGTCACAGCACCAATCCAGGAAACAATAGCAGCCGGTATGATTTATTTAAGCCGCTGGGATAAAGACAGAATTTTAATTGATCCCTTCTGCGGCTCAGGAACTATCTTAATTGAAGCAGCAATGATGGCTAAAAATCAGGCCCCGGGATTAAAAAGAAAATTCAATTCCGAAAAGTGGCCTATTTTTGAGGATTTTGAATGGCCCCGGGCTCGAGTTGAAGCAAAAAAAGCTAAAAAAATTAATGTAGAGCCCAGACTGATTATGGGTTATGATCATGATCCTGAGGTAATAAGTACTGCCCGCTATCATGCAAAACAGGCCGGTGTAGAAGATATAATTCACTTCCAGGAACAGGAATTTAAGGATTTTTCAACTAACCGCCAGTATGGTTATATAATTACCAACCCACCTTATGGAGAGCGGATGGGTGAAAAAGAAGAGGTAGAGCAGCTTTATAGAGAGATGGGCGAAAAGTTTTTAGAACTTGAAACCTGGTCCTACTATATTATTACCTCTCATTCTAAATTTGAAAAGCTATTCGGTAAAAAAGCAAGTAAAAGAAGAAAATTATACAATGGTGGGGTAGAGACTCAGTACTATCAATACTACGGTCCCTGGCCGCCAAAGAATTGAGTGGTTTAAAGTGCTTAAATTCAGAAAGTATTTTCCCTATCTTGCCGGTTTAACTTTTAGTTTAGTTTTTGGCTTTTCATTTTTGTTTACCAAGGAGGGTTTGGAGCTGATGACTCCATTCCACTTACTTGGTTTTCGTTTTGCCATTGCCTTTCTCTGCTTGAGTATTTTAAGATTTACTGGTATAATAAATATCAATTTGAAGGGTAAAAATCTAAAAAAGCTATTTCTTTTGGCGCTATTTCAGCCCGGTATTTACTTTATCTTTGAGACCACAGGTATGCTCTATACAACCTCTTCTGAGGCCGGAATGATGATTGCCCTGATTCCGGTAGCAGTTACAATACTTGCTGCCCTGATTTTAAAGGAGAGACCGACTTTTATTCAGAGTATCTTTGTAGCATTATCAGTAGGAGGAGCTTTTTTTATTATCTTTAATCGGGAGGCAAGTCCTATAGAAGGTAATTATCTGGGTTTGATTTTACTGGGAGGAGCTGTTATAGCAGCTGGTTTTTATAATATTATCTCCAGACAGCTATCACTGGAGTTTAAACCAGTAGAGATTACATATGTGATGATGGGCTTTGGTGCCCTAATTTTTAACCTGATAGCTATTTACAGAAAAAATTTTGAACTGACTAGTTATTTTGATTTATTAACAAATACAGATGTTTTAATTTCAGTAGTTTATTTAGGAGTTTTTTCTTCAGTAGTTGCTTTTTTTATGATGAATTATACTCTTTCTAAAATTACAGCTGCTGAATCAGCTGTCTTTGCAAATTTAACCACAGTTGTTTCTATAATTGCTGGAGTTGTTTTTAGAAATGAGCCATTTTTTAAATTTCAAGTAGTTGGAGCGGTCTTAATAATTATTGGTGTCTGGGGAACAAATTATTTTGGACGCCCTGTAGTCGAGAAAGGAGAAGAAATTTATGAAAAAGTATAATCTAGCAGTAGTAGGTGCCACAGGTTTAGTAGGTAGAGAGATGCTTAAAACTTTAAGTCAGAGAAGTTTTCCAATTGATCAGCTGAAGGTGATTGCATCTGAGCGTTCTGAAGGCAAAAAAATTCAATTTGAAGATAGAGAGTTAACTGTAGAAACTGTTAAAGAAGGAACTTTTGAGGAAATTGATATTGCCCTCTTTTCTGCAGGAAGTGGAATTTCTAAAAAGATAGCCCCACAGGTTAAAAAAGCCGGAGGGATTGTAGTAGATAACAGCAATGCTTTTAGAATGGATCCAGAAGCACCTTTAGTAGTACCGGAGGTAAATGGCGAAGATTTAAAAGAGCATCAGCAGATTATTGCTAATCCCAACTGCTCAACCATTCAGATGGTAATGCTTTTAAAACCACTTGCTGAAAAATATGGTTTAAAGAGACTGGTAATTAATACCTATCAGGCAGTATCAGGTGCAGGAAAAAAAGCAGTTGATGAGCTGATAGAACAGACTAAAGCTTATTTAAATAAAAAAGAAATTAAAAATGAAAATTTCAATCACCAGATTGCTTTTAATGCAATTCCACAGATTGATGTTTTCTTAGATAATGACTATACCAAAGAAGAAATGAAGATGGTTAATGAAACTCATAAGATATTACATGATCCTGAGCTGCCTGTAACTGCAACCTGTGTTAGGATACCTGTTATTTTTGGTCATGGAGAATCTTTAAATATTGAGCTAAATAATCAATTTGAAATTGAAAATATAAAAGAGTTATTTGCTCAGACAAAAAATGTAGAGCTGATTGATGATCCGGCTCAGGAAAAATATCCACTGCAGATTGACACTGAAAATAATGATAATGTTTTAGTAGGTAGAATAAGAAGAGATAATTCTGTAGAAAATGGAATCAATCTCTGGCTTACAGCAAATAACCTGCGCAAAGGGGCTGCCTTAAATGCAGTTCAGATTGCTGAATACTTAATAGAGAATGATTTAGTCTAAAAAATATAAATGCTTTATTCTGCTTGTTTTTTATTTAAATACTATGTATAATAGTATTAACGCTTTGGAACGGGTTTCTTTTTTTTAAAATTTACAGGCAGAATCAGGCGATTTTTTTGTGTTTAGAGATTTTGATAAAAGTTAGATTATAGTTGAAAATGATGTAAAGAATGTTTTTGTTTTAAAATACTATGGAGGTGTTTTGTTTTTTAAATGAATGATAACAATAAAATAAAAGATGTTTCGATGACTACACTGGGTGGAGTCGGAGAAATCGGAAAGAATATGTGGGTACTGGAAATTGGCGATGAAATGTTGATAATTGATTCGGGGGTTAAATTTCCAGAAAATGATCTACTTGGAATAGATCTGGTTATTCCTGATTTTGATTATGTAATTAAAAATAAGGATAAAATCAATGGAATTGTTTTAACCCATGGTCACCTGGACCATATTGGTGGTTTACCATATCTATTAAAAGAGATTAATGCTCCTATTTATGGAACTAAATTAACTCTGGGACTTTTAGAAGGTAATTTAAAAGAACACCGTTTATTAAAAGAAACCAGGTTAAAAGTGGTAAATTCGGGTAAGAAGTACCAGGTAGGTAATTTTGAAGTAGAATTTATACGTGTAAATCACAGTATTGCAGATACCTGCGCTCTGGCTATTCACACTCCTTTGGGTCCGATAGTTTATGCAAGTGACTTTAAGTTTGATCAGACTCCAATTGATGGAGAAGTTGCTGATTTTCATAAATTAGCAGAACTGGGAGACAGTGAGGAAGGTGTGCTTGCCCTGTTTTCAGATAGTACAAATGTTGAACGCGAGGGATATACTCTATCTGAAAAAGTTGTAGGAGAAACTGTTGATGAAATATTTAGAGGTGCCCGCGAAAGGATTATTGTGGCAACTTTTGCTTCCAATATTCACCGGGTTCAGCAGATAGTAGATGCAGCCTTTAAATATAACAGAAAGATTGCTTTTACAGGACGCAGTATGATCAACAATGTAGATATAGCCCGCCGACTCGGGTATTTACAGGTTCCAGATGATATGATCGTAGATATCAGAGATTGTTCTGATCTGCCTGATAGTAAAGTTGCTTTACTGACAACAGGTAGTCAGGGAGAGCCTTATGCTGCTCTAACAAGGATGGCCCGAGGAGATCATTACCATATTAACATTAAAGATGGAGATACAGTTATGATATCTGCTTCTGCAATACCTGGTAATGAAAAATTTGTCGGCCAGACAATTAATAAATTGTACCGCAGAGGGGCTAATGTGATTTATGAAGATGTTTCCGGTGTACATGTATCAGGTCATGCCAGTCAGGAAGAATTAAAATTAATGCTGAATCTGGTAAAACCTAAATACTTTGTTCCTGTACATGGAGAATACAGACATCTGTATAAACATGCCGATCTTGCCGAAAAGAATGGAATTTCAAAGGATAATATATATATTGCTGACGTTGGAGATAAGATTAAATTTTCCGATGAAAAAGTAGAAAAAGACTACAATGTTCAATCCGGAGATGTTCTTATTGACGGACTTGGTGTTGGTGATGTAGGAAATATTGTCTTAAGAGACAGAAAGTCATTGTCTGAAGATGGAATTATAATAGTTGTAGTTACAATTGATAAACACGGCAATATACTGGTTGGACCGGATATTATAACCAGAGGTTTTGTCTATATCAGAGAATCCGAAGAATTAATTGAAGCGGCAACCAGGAGAGTAGAAAATGCACTTAAAGACTGTGAAGAAAATAATGTAACAGAATGGTCAGTGCTCAAAGATACAATTCGCAATTCACTTAATAATTATATCTATCAAAAAATAAAAAGAAATCCAATGATTTTACCTGTAATTATGGAAGTATAGAAACTAAGCTAAAATTAACCAGCTGTGTAAAAGCAGCTGGTTTTAAATTTGAACACATGTTTCTAAGTGTGCTATAATAACAAAGAAGGAGGAATTAAAATTGAATAGTTTTCAGGCTGTTTTTTTGGGGCTGATTCAGGGTTTAACAGAATTTATTCCGGTCAGCAGTTCCGGCCACCTGGTTATTGCTCAATATTTTTTAGATATTAAAGAAGATCAGATATTATTTAATGTTATTTTACATATAGGTACTCTAATTCCAATTTTTATTATCTTCTGGCAGGATATTGAAGACATGATCTTACTTAAAAAAGAAAAGAGAAAAGAAACTTTTTATATTTTACTGGCAATCATTCCCACAGGAATTATTGGAGTTTTATTTCAGGATTTTTTCGAAAATCTTTTCTCCAGTGCATATTTAACAGCTTTAATGCTGATTGTAACTGGATTGATTTTATATCTTGCAGAAAAAATTGATGGCGGCAAAAAAGAGGTGGAAGAGTTAAATTTCTGGCAGCCTCTTTTAGTTGGTTTAGCTCAGGCCGGTGCTATCATTCCCGGTATTTCAAGATCAGGAGCTACAATTACTGCCTCCTTATTTCAGGGATTAAATCGAGAAGCAGCAGCTAGATTTTCATTTTTGATGTCGATTCCGGTAATTGGTGGGGCTGGTTTTCTGCAGCTTTTAAATGTTTTGGAAAGTGGTGCCTTTAATCTTGATCTAAAAATTGTTCTGCTGGGATTTTTTTCAGCTGTAATCTCCGGCTATCTGGCAATTAAAATTTTGCTCAGGCTGCTGGCGGAAAAAAAATTAAATTATTTTAGTTATTACTGCTGGCTGGTAGCAGCGGTAGTTATAGTTATTAATTTAATGTAATAATCAATAGTCTATTCTTGATAATTTAATTATTGAGTTTAATTATAAATTTATCATATTTTTAGGAATTAATGAGGATTTAATATGAGGAGGGGCAGAGATGAGTAAGCAGAAAAATGATCCCAAAATAGAAAAAAGAAAAAATGAGATACTGGGACTCTTTTTAATTACTTTTGCTGCAATCAGTTATTTTGCAATTTTTAGTGATTCTGCAGGTCTTTTAGGGAATTATATCAGCAGTGCATATTATTTTTTAGTGGGAAGTGGGAGTTATATTCTGCCTCTTCTATTTGTTTACTGGGGAATACAATTAATAAGATCTAAAAAAATCATCTTTTCAGGCAAATTTTTAGGCTTATTATTATCTTTTATTGCTATTATATCTATTATTAATTTAAATGAAAGTGGCAGTTTTTTTCTTAACACACCTCAAAATGCTGCCGGAGGAATTATAGGAGGCGCTGTCAGTTATTTTTTATCTGAGTTATTTGCTGTTAATGGAGCTTATATAATTCTTTCAGTATTTTTATTAATTGGTATTCTTTTATTATTTGATTTATTTTTACATAATATTTTTCAAAAAAGCAGAGAGCGTTTAATTGCTTTTAAAGATGCTTTATTAAATTTAAATAATAAAATCAAATCTTTTTTTGAAAATTTATCTTTAGGTAAATTAAATATTTTTGGAAAAATAAAAGAAATGCGCTCAAAAAACAAATCTCAGGCTGAAAAAAAGAAAAATAAAACTAATCTAAATGATACTGAGACAGAAATTGATAAATCAGAGCCAGAGAAGAAAGAAGTTAATAAAACAGAAAATAGAACAGTCTCTAATAATACTCAGGCAAGCTTAGTTCAGAGCAAAACTCAAGAAAATCAAGCTCAGAAAAGCAAAGATTTAGATTCAGTTGAATCTGATCAAAATAAAGAATTAACAGAGGACTTTGATATTACAAAAGATCAGTCGAAAAATGTTAAAGATCAGGGAGAAAAACACGGGGATTATACACTTCCGGGTATTTCTTTATTGAATGATTCCGGTAAAAAGAAAGTTAAGCTGGCCAATAAAAGTGAACTGCTGGAGGATACACTTAATAGTTTTGGAGTTGAAGCTAAGGTGATTAATGTTAATCACGGACCAACAATTACCCGCTATGAGATTCAGCCGGCAACAGGAGTTAAGGTCAGTAAAATAGTTAATTTATCTGACGATATAGCTCTTGCTCTGGCTGCCAGAGATGTAAGGATTGAAGCACCTATCCCTGGAAAGGCAGCAGTTGGAATCGAAGTTCCACATGGTAATGATATTACAGTATCCTTTAGAGATGTGATAGTATCAGAGGAATTTCAGAAAGCTGAAGATAAGCTAACTCTGGCTTTGGGTAAGGGGATTGATGGAGATACTGCAGTTTTTAATCTGGCTAAAATGCCTCATTTATTAGTGGCTGGTGCAACCGGTTCTGGTAAAAGTGTCTGTATTAACACTTTAATCAGCAGTATTCTTTATCGGGCCACTCCGGAAGAAGTTAAATTACTGCTGGTAGATCCCAAAAAAGTAGAGTTAAATATTTATCAGGGGCTGCCTCATTTAATCACACCGGTGGTTACCGATCCCAAAAAAGCAGCCAATGTTTTAAAATTGGTTGTAGAGGAAATGGAAAATCGCTATGATTTATTTTCCGAAACAGGAAGTCGGGGGATCGAATCATATAATAAACAGGTAGATGATCCGGAAGATAAAATGCCCTATATAGTTGTAATAATTGATGAACTTTCAGATTTAATGATGGTAGCTGCAAATGAGGTAGAAGATAATATCTGCCGCCTGGCTCAAATGTCAAGAGCTGCAGGCATTCATTTAATTATTGCTACCCAGCGGCCTTCTGTTGATGTAATTACCGGTTTAATTAAGGCCAATATACCAAGCCGTATTTCCTTTGCAGTTTCTTCTGCCACAGATTCCCGTACAATTTTAGATATGGGTGGAGCCGAAAAATTATTAGGAAAAGGAGATATGCTTTTTGCACCGGTTGGAATGCAGAAACCACAGCGGATTCAGGGAGCATTTTTGACAGATCAGGAAATTTCCGAAATAACTTCTTTTGTTAAAAATCAGGCAACAGCAGAATATAAGATTGAAAAAGATGATATTAAAGAAGTTGAATTATCAATTGATGATGAGCAGGATGAGTTATATGAAGAAGCTGTCAAACTGGTTGTTAAATATAGAGCTTCGATTTCCATGCTGCAGAGAAGACTGCATATTGGTCATTCCCGGGCAGCCAGATTAATTGATTCGATGGAAGAAGATGGAATAGTCGGTCCCTATGCCGGCAGTAAACCTCGTGAAGTCTTAGTCGAAGAAGAAGACTTAGAAGCAGTGCTCAATGGTGAGCATGAGCAAGCAGAAAACAGTGAAAATTAATTGTTAAAATCTTGACAAAAAAATTGAATTGTGATACTATTTAGTTAGTTGTCAGACAGGTAAGACGTCTGAAGAAAGGAGGGGTGATAGATTACTTGGATATTTTAAAACAGGATAAAAGACCACTTTATTTGAAAATCAAGGAGCATATTGAAAATTTAATTGACCAGGAAATTTATGAGGCTGGAGATAAACTTCCTTCTGAAACTGCTTTTGCTAAAGAGCTTAATGTCAGTAGAGCAAGTTTAAGAGAAGCCCTCCGAGTATTAGAAAAAGAAGGTAAAATTATTAAAAATCAGGGTGTTGGGACCTTTGTTTCTAAGCCAATTCCCCGTTTCAAGAGAGGGATTGAAGAACTATTTAGTGTAACAGATACAATAAAAAATGAAGGTTTTACTCCGGGTACAAGAGCTTTAGAAATAGAAAAAGAAAAAATCGAAAAACATCTTGCTCTTAAAATGAATATTAAAGAAGATGAAGAAATTTTAAAATTGCAGCGGGTTAGGACTGCAGATGAGAAAGCAGTTGTTTTTTGTATTGATTATTTAAATACTAATATTTTTCCAATTGATATTGAAGATGATTTTAGTCATTCACTTTTTGATCTGCTCGAAAATAAGTATAATTTAAAAATTAAATATGCTGTGACAGAAATTATACCGGTTACAGCTAAAGAAAAATTAATAGAAAAATTAAATGTAAAAAAACACAGCCCAATTCTGCTTTTAGAGCAGATGCATTTTGATGCTCAGGAGAGATTATTTCTTTATTCAAAAAACTATTTTAGAAGTGATCAATTCCAATTTAAAGTACTACGAAGAAGATAATTTTTAAAATATTTTTAATTTAGTTAATTTTAGCACAGAGCTGTTCTAACAGGGTCTTATTTGTTGCAAATATAAGATAAAAATGTTATATTATAATTACAATTCACAAATTTTGGTACCATCAAAAAAAATATGAGGGGGTTTTTATTTTGAAAAAAGTTTTAAGTTTAGCTATTGTTTTTGCCTTTGTTATAATGGTGGTTTTTGCGGCAGTTCCAGCAGCTGCTCAGAGCACTAGAGTAGGTATTGTTCTATCTACTGGTGGTCTTGGAGATCTGTCTTTTAATGATGCAGCTTACCGCGGTTTAGAGAGAGCGGAAGAAGAACTCGGAATCGAATTTCAGTATATTGAACCTTCAGATACTGCTGAAGACGAAACTTCTTTAAGAAGATTTGCTTCCAGAGGTTTTGATCTGGTAATAGGTGTAGGTTTCCAGATGGCTGATACACTGGAAACAGTTGCTCAGGATTATCCTGAGGTTAAATTTGCCCATGTAGATCAGGACTTTGGAGATGATATTTTAGATAATGTTGTATCTCTAAACTTTGCTGAGTGGGAGGGTTCTTTCCTTGCCGGAGCACTTGCTGCATTAACTACTGAAAATGATGTTGTAGGTTATGTAGGTGGTGTTGATTCTTCCTTAATTCAGCGTTTTGAAGGAGGTTTTTATCAGGGAGTTAAGTATATAGACTCTGATATTGAAGTTAAAAGAAGATATGCTGATTCCTTTGGTGATCCAGCAAGAGGTCGCGAAATTGCACTTGGTATGATTGATGATGATGCAGATGTTATCTATCACGCTTCTGGTGGTACAGGTAATGGAGTATTCCAGGCTGCAGAGGAAGAAGATATCTATGCAATTGGTGTAGACTCCAACCAGAACTATATTGCACCAGGTTATGTAATTGCAAGTATGTTAAAGAAAGTTGATAATGCAGTATTTGATATAGTTAAAGCTGTTGATGAGGGAACTTATGAAGGTGGTCAGAACCTTTACTTCGCTCTTGAAGATGGTGGAATTGATCTGACAAGTATGACAGAAATTGAACAGCCTGTTTTAGATGCACACGAAACAGGAGAAATTGACGATGAAGAATTAGATAAAATTAAGGAAATGAAAGAAGAAGTTACGGCATCACATGCTGATAGAATTGCTGAAATTAAAGAAAAAATTATCAATGGTGATATTGAAGTAGAAAATTGGGGAGAAACAGGCAGACCTGATGATTTAGAATAAATTATTTAAATTATAGTATTTAAATTTAGGGAGGCTCTGCTGATTTTTGCAGAGCCTCTATTAAATTGTAAATAATTCCAGGGAGGAATAAAAATGGCCAGGGAAGATAATTATATTTTAGATATGCAAAATATAACTAAAATATTTCCAGGTGTTAAAGCAAATGATAATGTAAATTTATCGATTAAAAAAGGAGAAATCCATGCACTGGTTGGTGAAAATGGTGCAGGGAAAACTACTCTAATGAATGTTTTATATGGTCTTTATGAGCCGGAGGAAGGCCAGATTTTTTATGAAGGTAGCCCGGCTAATGTGGATGGTCCTCAGGACGCAATTAACTTAGGCATCGGGATGGTGCATCAGCATTTTATGCTGGTAGATCCATTAACAGTTACCGAAAACATTATTTTAGGTAATGAGCCAAGAGATGGTCTAACTATCAATCGAGAACAGGCCAGACAGGAAGTTAAAGATATTTCAAATAAATATGGACTATATGTTGATCCTGAAGCAAAGATAATTGATATTTCTGTTGGTATGCAGCAGCGCGTCGAAATAATTAAAACTTTATATAGAGGTGCAGATTTATTAATTTTTGATGAACCTACTGCTGTTTTAACTCCACAGGAGATTGATGAATTATTCGAAATTTTTAGATCTCTAAAAGAACAGGGTAAAACTATAATTTTTATTACTCACAAACTTAAAGAGGTTAAAGAAATTTCTGATAGAATTACTGTTTTACGTTCCGGAAAAAGTATTGATACTGTAAATACAGAAGAAGTTACTGAATCAGATGTAGCTGAACTAATGGTTGGTCGTCCTGTTCTCTTAGAGGTCGAAAAAGAAAAGGCTACACCTGGTAAAGATTTTTTTCAAATCGAAAATTTAAAAGTTAAAGATAATAGAGGTATAACAGCTGTAAATGGTGTTTCTCTTTCTGTTAAAAAAGGTGAAATTCTGGGAATAGCCGGTGTCGAAGGAAACGGGCAGTCAGAATTAATTGAAGCAGTAACCGGCCTGCGCAAAATTGAATCAGGTCAGGTTAAAATAAATGGAAAAGACACAACAAAATTAAATGCTGAACATATTAAAAGAGAAAAAGTAGCTCATATTCCCGAAGACAGACAAAAAAGAGGACTGGTTATGGATTTTGATTTACAGGAAAATATGATTCTTGGCTATCATAAACTTGAGCCTTTTTCCAAAAATGGAATTATGAATTATAATTATATTAGAGATTATACTGAAAAACTTTTAGAGGAATATGATGTTCGCGGTGGTGGAGTAAATACTGAAGCCAAGAGTTTATCAGGTGGTAATCAGCAGAAATTTATTGTTGCTCGCGAATTTTCTCATGACCCGGAGCTACTTATTGCCTCTCAACCCACCAGAGGTGTTGACGTTGGTTCAATTGAGTTTATCCACAAGCAAATTGTTGATCGAAGAGACGATGGCGCTGCAGTTTTATTAGTATCTGCAGAATTAAGTGAAATACTATCTTTAAGTGACAGAATTGCTGTTATTTTTGAAGGAGAAATTGTTAAAATTTTAGATGCAGAAGATGCTGATGAAAGAAAGCTGGGTAATTTAATGACAGGTTCTCAGGCTGATGCAGGAGGTGAAATCGATGAATAAAAATTTAAGATCTTTACTAATTAATCTAGGTATATCATTACTTTCAATTATTGTTGCTTTAATATTTGGAGCATTTTTTGTTTTGTTGACAGAAGAATCACCTGCAACAGCTTATCAGGCACTTTATGTTGGAGCTTTCGGCAATTTTAGTAATATTTTAAATACCTTATGGAGATCGACTCCTCTAATCTTAACCGGTTTAGCATTTGCTATTCCTTTTCGTGGTGGTCTGATTAATATTGGTGCTGAAGGACAATTTTTAATGGGTGCTTTTGCTGCCGGTGTAACAGGATATTATTTTACTTCTTTACCGACTTTTATTCATCTACCACTTGCTGTTTTAGCAGGTGTTTTAGCAGGTGCACTCTGGGCAGGTTTATCTGGCTGGTTAAAGGCAAAGATGGAAGTTAACGAAGTTATTTCTACAATTATGTTAAATTATATTGCTATTGCTCTAACTATTAATTATGGTATTAATAAATTGAGAACTTCATCCAGAATGGCAACTCCACAAATTATGGATTCAGCTAAATTACTAAGATTTAAAGAAATGTCTGATAGTGCTTTCTGGTCTAAATTGCCTTTTGTTGAATTATTTGCAGATCCCTCAATAAGGTTACATTTCAATTTTGTTTTAACTTTAATTGTAGCTGTAATACTCTGGTATGTCTTATTTAAAACGAGTATTGGTTATGAGTTTAGAGCAGTTGGCTTAAATCCAGATGCTGCAGAATATGGTGGTATTAATGCGGAAAAGACTATTCTTTACACCATGTTAATTGGTGGAGCAGTTGCTGGTTTAGGTGGAGCTGGAGAGGCCCTGGGTACTCATCTCAGTTTTATTCAGGGTTTGGATGCTGGCTATGGTTTTACCGGAATTGCAGTTGGTTTAATCGGTCAGACTCATCCGATTGGAGTAATTTTTGGAGGACTTCTTTTTGGTGCTTTAAATCAGGGGGGACTGGAAATGCAGTTTGCTGGAGTTCCCTCAGAGATAGTTAATATTATTCAGGCACTTGTCATCTTCTTTATTGCCAGTTTTCAAATTATTAAAGTATATCTTAAAAATAGAAAAGAAAAAGAGGGGGTTGAATAATGAATACTTTACTAGAAATGCTCTCACTTCCTCTAATCTTATCAAGTTTTAGATTTGCAACCCCATTAATTTTGGCTGCACTTGGAGGAATTTTTTCTGAAAAATCAGGAGTTATTAATATTGCTTTAGAAGGTATAATGTTATTTGGTGCTTTTGCTGCAGTTTTAGGTACTGCTCAAACAGGAAGTCCCTGGATAGGGGTAATTTACGCAGTGGTTGGTGGTGTGCTATTTGCTTCAATTTTGGCTACAGTAAGTATTGTCTTCAGAGCAGATCAGATTGTAATTGGTACAGGTATTAATATTTTCGCATCTGGATTAACAATCTTTCTGCTGCAGATATTCTTTGGTGTAAAAGGTACTTCTCCTCAGGTGTTAAGATTACCTTTTATGCGGATTTTTGGAGTTAGATTCAGTGTCTTAACATATGTTTCTCTAATTCTGGTTCCAGTAGTTTATTATTTCTTTTACAAAACTCACTGGGGCTTAAGAATTCGATCTATTGGTGAACATCCGGCTGCTGCTGATACTCTAGGGATTAATGTTAATCGCTGGAGATTTATCAGTGTTTTAATCAGTGGTGTTTTCGCCGGACTGGCTGGAGCTCATTTGTCTATTGGTGATGGAAATGCCTTTGTCCGAGAAATGTCTGCCGGGCGTGGTTTTATTGCGCTGGCGGCCATGATCTTTGGTAAATGGCATCCGGTTAAAGCTATGGGAGCTGCCCTATTATTTGGCTATGCAGAAGCTATAGCAGTCAGGGTGGATATTCCATTTATTCCGTCTGAGTTAATTAGTGCAATTCCTTATATTCTGACTATAGTTGTACTGGCTGGATTTATCAGTAAAGCTGTTGGTCCTGCTGCATCTGGTGAACCCTATTTTAAAGGTGAAAGATAATTATCAGTCAAAATTAGAATAATCATATTAAATAAACTATCGAATTAAGGCAGCTCAATTTAGGGCTGTCTTTTTTCTATAAAAAAGAAATTTTTAAAAATAAGTTTTTTCTTGTGATCAAAAAATAATTGTCCAAAATAATTAAATAAATGACTAAAGTATGTTATAATAATAAAGAGTATTCGATAAAGTCTGATATTAAAATAAATTTTATATAGATTTTTACTGTTTTATTAAAGGAGGACAACAAATTGGAAGATATGGAACTCGGTTCATTACTAAAAAAAGCAAGGCAGGAAAAGGGTTTGAGTCTTGATGATATACAGGAAAAAACAAAAATAAGAAAAAAATATCTGGAAGCAATTGAAGAAAATAATTTTGATCTACTTCCTGGTAAGGTTTACTTAAAAGTTTTTATAAAAGGATATGCAAGAGAAGTTGACCTGAATTACCAGGAATTATTAAAAAACTTTGAAGTATTAAATATTCAGGAGAAAAAAGAAAGTAATCTGCAGAAAGACTATCTAGGTGGAACAAAGGTTTCCAGTAGATCTCGAAAAAAGAAAAAAGGGAATCTATTCAAAATAATTTTTGTTATTTTATTAGTATTATTTTTAGGAGCAGCGGTGGTTTATACATATCAATATGTCAGCAATGCTGAAATCAGATTATTGAACCAATCAACTACTCAGGAAGAAAGTATTGAAGAAGAATCTGAGGTTTTAGAAGTTAATGAAGATGAGCAGACAGATGATTCTGAAAAAGATAGTACCGATAGATCAGAAAGCAGCGGAGATTCTGAGTCAGAAAATTCATCATCAAAATCAAATTTTAACTTAGATCTAACAGATAATTATGAACAGGATCAGGGTTTTGATCTAAAGGATGCTTTTGATTCTGCTGTGTTAAATGAAGAGAATACAGAAATTATTGATCAGAATAATTTTAACGGGCTGGACGGTCCAAATTCTGAAGAACAAACTGAAATTAATGAAATTATAGTTTCTGATGAAGATAATAATCAATTAAATAATGAAGATTCTACAGCTTCGAATATAGAAGAGGAAGAACAGCAGAACCTGGAAGATCAAGAAGAAATTCAGGAAGAACAGAAAGAACAGGAAGAACAGAAAGAAGAGGAAGAACAGAAAGAAGAGGAAGAACAGAAGGAAGAGGAAGAAAAAGAAGAGGCCGTATTAGATAATAAGATAATTATTAAAGCAAGTGATACTGTCTGGCTTACTATAGATTTAGATGGAAATAATGTTTTTAGCGGGGTTTTAGAAGCTGGAGAAGAAGAGGAATTTGAACTAGAAGAAAGATTATATATGAAAATTGGTAATGGTGGTGCTATTACAGCAGAAATTGGTGGAGAAGACTATGGACCCTGGGCTGGAAATGGTGAAATTGCTGAAGTAGAATTTTTAGAGGAAAATCAAGAAATTTCCATAAATAATTTGCGGGAATAAAGTATTATAACAAAAAATTATGTTTAATTAAAAAACACCCGGATAAGGGTGTTTTGAATATTTATAATGGTGGAGGGGAAAGGATTTGAACCTTTGTAGGCATCGCCGGCAGATTTACAGTCTGCTCCCTTTAACCACTCGGGCACCCCTCCATGCTGGAAGTTAGAAGTTGGAAATTGGAAATTGGTATTGTTAGAAAATAAAATATAATTTCCCAAAATCCTTCTAACTAGTTTGATATTAAAATTTAGAAAGTCAGAGATAGGATTAATCTTACTTCCGAATTCTGACATCTTACTTCTTAAAATGGTACCCTCAAGGGGATTCGAACCCCTGCCGCCAGGATGAAAACCTGGTGTCCTGGACCCCTAGACGATGAGGGCAGATAGTTTTTCATAAGCACAATTAATAGTATATATCAACTTCAGATGCTGGTCAATATAAACTGCTGGTGTTTATTCACTTTTAAACTAAATTAAGTATTAAATGCTATATTTTTTTAGTTAATTCTTAATTTTATATTGAAAGATAAATTTATAATTACAGAAAAGAGTGATATCTATGCAAAAAGATTTATTTAATGCAGTTGAGTTCTCACATCTGTTAGCAAAAGAATATATTACTGATGGAGATATAGCTATTGATGCCACTGCTGGAAATGGATATGATACTAAGTTTTTAGCAAATTTGGTTGGCGATCAGGGTAAGGTATATTCTTTTGATATTCAAAAAAAAGCAATTAATAATACGAAAAGCTTGTTACAGGAAGAGAATTTAGCTGGGCGAGTTGAACTAATATTAGACAGTCATGCTAATCTAGATAAATATATAAATCAAAAGGTTTCAGCTGTTATTTTTAATCTGGGCTATTTGCCGGGGGGAAATAAAAAAATTATCACCAGAAGTAAAAGTACTAAGGCTGCAATTGAAGCGTCAATTAAACTGCTGCATGAAAATGGATTGATTATTTTAGTAATTTATAGTGGACACCAGGGTGGGGAAGAAGAAAAAAGAGCTGTTTTAGAATTAACTTCAGCTCTGGATTATAAACAATATAATGTTTTAAACTATAAATTTCTAAATCAGCCAGGTCCTCCACCAGAAATAGTTGCAGTAAAAAAGAGAAATTAAAAAAAGCAGGCAGCTGCCTGCTTTAATACTTTAGATAAATTTCTTTGCTAATTTAGGAATCATACCTGAATCAGTTTTATTCATCATCCATTTTTCAGCCACTCTTTTATTCATTAATGAGATTGTTGGGAATGAATGCTGAGTCATCATAATATCAAACATTGATATATTATGCTGAATTGCTAAAATCCACTCATGGATCAGTTCACTTGCCTGTTCTCCTACAATTGTAGCACCAAATATTTTACCTTTACTGTTAGTTATAACTTTGACAAAACCTTCTGCCTTACCATCTGCTATTGCCCGTCCATAATCCTCATATTTTTCTTTAACAATTTGATAATCTATTCCTTTTTCATTTGCTTCTTTTTCTGTAATACCAGCCTGAGCGATTTCAGGTTTAGTAAAAACAGACCAGGGTACAAGATAATCATCATAATTAAACTGTTTAATCGGTGTAGGATTAATAGCATTCATTAATGCTAACATTCCCTGATGCATTGCTGCATGAGATAATAAAGCCTTACCATTACAATCTCCAACAGCATAGACTCCTTTGACATTAGTTTCAAGTTTTTTATTTACTTTTATGCCTGATTTGCCATATTCAATACCTGCATTATCCAGTTTAAGTGGTTCTAATACAGCTTTTCTACCTGTAGCAACTAAAATTTTATCTGATTCAAAAACTCCTACATCAGTGTGAGTTACAATTTTGCCTTCTTTTTCTTCCACTTTATTAATACCGGTGCTGTTGTGAACACCGATACCTTCTTTTTCAAATTTTTCTTCCAATACTCTTCCTGCTTCTTCATCACCTGTAGGAACAAGATGATTATCTATCTGGAACATATTAACTTCTGATCCCAGTCTGGAGAAGGCCTGTGCCATTTCCGATCCAATGGCACCTCCACCTATAATAGTTAAAGTTTCAGGTATATCTTTCTGTTCAAAAATATTTAAATTTGTTAAGCGAGGTACATCTTTCAGCCCGGGAATTGGAGGGATTAAAGGCTCAGTACCAGTTGCAATAAAAATCTTGTCAGCAGTATATTTTTTACCTGCTACTTCAACTACCTTTTTGTCAACAAAATTGGCCTCTCCCTGATCAACAATCAGCTTTGCTCGATCAAAAGCCTTCATTGTCTTATTACCGCTAATCTCACCAACCTTATCTCTTACAATTTCTAAAGGATTTTTAATTTCTGTTTTACCGGCAAGTTTAATTCCAAACTGTTTTAAGTTTTCAGTAACCTCATTTACCTCACCAGCTTTTAATAGAGCTTTGCTGGGCACACAACCATAGTTTAAACATTCACCACCAACTTTATGTTTTTCGATAGCAAGAACATCTAAATCCATGTTTGCAGCCATTGCAGTAACAGCCATACCTGCCGGACCCATTCCAATAACAATCAGATCATGTTTTTCCATTATTAACCACCTCATATTGCGATATATTTAACTTTTACGATATAAATAATAATATATTTACAATATAATTTCAAGTTATTTCTAACAATTAGTGTTAAAAAACACAAAATGTATCACAGCTTACAAAGTAAAAGGGTAAAAATGTATTTATTAAAATTTTTAAACAATTACTCTAATAAAATATAGCGAAAAGTAGTGTATATTAAAGTATTTACAAGTTAAAAGAAATTAAATATAGCTAAAGCTTAATAACTAGAATTGTAGTATTTGACCTAACCTTCTAACTCTATTATAATAGTTATTGCTTGATTGAAAAATAACTCGTCTTAGGGGAGTAGCTCAACTGGCAGAGTAGTGGACTCCAAATCCATTGGTTGCAGGTTCAATTCCTGTCTCCCCTGCCATTTTAATTTAATATCTGTGCTGATGTAGCTCAATTGGTAGAGCAGCTCACTTGTAATGAGCAGGTTACCAGTTCAAGTCTGGTCATCAGCTCCATTTTTATTTTAGGGGAGTAGCTCAACTGGCAGAGTAGTGGACTCCAAATCCATTGGTTGCAGGTTCAATTCCTGTCTCCCCTGCCATTTTAATTTAATATCTGTGCTGATGTAGCTCAATTGGTAGAGCAGCTCACTTGTAATGAGCAGGTTACCAGTTCAAGTCTGGTCATCAGCTCCATTGATATGACAGGGAAGTCGATTACGACTTTCTTTTTTTTATACATAGCTATAATAGACTTCGTTATTTGCGGCAGCAAAATTTCAATGTTATAATAAATTGAGGAAGTGATTAGATTGGCTAATAAGTACAGGCACAATAAAGTCAAGCAGGAACATACAATAATTGAAGATATATTACCACTGTTAGAAGATATAGCTCTTTCGAAACTCGTTAAGAGCATTATTCCCGGTAGAATAAATAGAAGAAAGGGTAGTGGAACACCTGCTTATATACAGCTAAAATATAATACTCAAAGTGGTATTAAATTGATAGCAAAAAATAGTTCTTCGCTGCAGGAGATTTTTGTAGTGACAGATTATCCTGATAGAACAATGGAGTATTTAAAAAAATTGGATTATATCAAATAAAAATATCGAGATATTTATTTGACAAAAAGATTTAATTTATATATAATATTTCTTGTTGACAACGGGCTATGGCGCAGCTTGGTAGCGCGCTACACTGGGGGTGTAGAGGTCTCCGGTTCAAATCCGGATAGCCCGACCATTTAATTGACAAAGCCCTTCTCTGGGCTTTTTTGTAGTTATAGAGCTTTTAAACTTGGAATTATATTAATTTTTTTATAAATCATGACACTAAAAAGGAGTAAAAATGATTAGATATTCTTTAATGACCTTAGGCTGTCCGAAAAATGAAGTTGACAGCCAGCATATGAATGGATTTTTAAGCGGAGAAAAAGATTTTAAATATACAGCTGATTTTAAAGAAGCAGAAGTAATTATAATTAATACCTGTGGTTTTATCCAGGATGCCAAAGAAGAATCGATAGAAACTATTTTAGCAGCACTTGAATATAAAAGTCAATACAATTGCAGATCTGTAGTTGTTACAGGATGTTTGACCCAGCGCTACAGTGAAGAATTAAAAAATGATATTCCAGAGATTGATGCAATTTTAGGTACATCTAATTTTGATGAAATTGCTGAAGTAGTTAGAGAAAGTCTGGAAGGAAAAGAAACAGGTGGAATAGAAGAAGCCGGCTTTGACTACAGTTCATCTCTGCCCAGGGAACTTGATAATGAGGTTTATGCTTATTTAAAAATAGCAGAAGGCTGTAATAACAACTGCACTTACTGCAGTATTCCACAAATTAGAGGTACGGTAAAAAGTAGATCAATAGCCGATATTAAAGCTGAGGCAGAAAGAATTGCTGAGAGTGGGATTAAAGAACTAATTATTATTGCTCAGGATACAACTCAGTATGGTGTTGATATCTATGGTCGCTCTGCTTTAGCACCACTGCTTAAAAAATTAGCTGAAGTTGAGGGTATTAAGTGGATTAGAGTTTTATACAGCTATCCAGAATTTATAACAGACGAAATAATTGAGGTCTTTGCTGAAGAAGATAAAATTTGTAATTATTTTGATCTTCCAATTCAGCATTCTTCAGAAAAAATAAGAAAATTAATGAATCGTAAAGGAAATGAAGAAGATATCGCTAATATAATTAATAAGATAAGAAATAAAATTCCTGATGCAAAAATTAGAACTTCTTTAATTACCGGTTTCCCAGGTGAGAAGCAGGAGGATTTTAACAATTTAAAAGAATTTGTTAAAAAATTTAAATTTGACAGACTTGGTGTTTTTGAATTTTCCAGAGAAGAGGGAACTGCAGCCTATAATTTAGATCACAGAGTTTCTGAAAAAATAAAAGCAGAAAGAAAAGAAGAAATTATGCAGCTGCAGCAGGAAATTTCTCTGGCCAAAAACAAGGAATTGGTTGGTCGTAAAGTTGAGGTAATTATTGAAGATCAGGATCAGGAAAATTATCTGGCGCGTTCTCGTTATGATTCACCGGAGATTGATAATCAAATTTATATTCCAATTAAAGATTTCAATCTTGAAATTGGTGAGATTTATCAGGCTGTAATTAAAGAGGCCTTCCATTATGACTTAATAGGAGAGATTGAAGATGAATTTACCAAATAAATTATCAGTTCTAAGAATTTTACTCGTCCCAGTTATAATTTATTTGCTTTTGTTTAATTCACTGACTGCCAGCATTGCTGCACTTGCAATCTTTATTCTGGCTGCTTTGACAGATAAATACGATGGTTATTATGCCAGAAAATATGACTTGGTAACCACACTTGGCAAAATTTTGGATCCTCTTGCAGATAAGTTATTAATAATTGGTGTTTTTACAGCTTTTGTAGAAGTAGGAGTTTTATCTACCTGGCCGCTGCTGATTATTGTGGCTAGAGAACTGGCTGTTACAGGACTTAGAGTTGTTGCAGCTGATCAGGGCTCAGTAATTCCAGCTAATATCTGGGGTAAAACCAAAACTACTATTCAGATGATTACAGCTATAGTATTAATTATTAACCCACAAATTTTTGATTTACCAATTCTTTTAACTGAGGGATTAATCTGGCTTACTGTCTTGATTACTATTTATTCCGGTTATACTTATTTTGCTGGAGCAGAGGTTGATTATTCTTAAAGGGAGGAATTTATGCTCAAAACAATAAATCATTTTCTAGCAACAGGTTTTTATAGTGGGCATCTTCCTGCTGCACCTGGAACCTGGGGCTCATTATTAATGGTTCTACTTTTAATTTTTTTTCCAGCTCTAAATAATATCTATTTAATTTCTGCTCTCTCAATAGGTGGAATAGCAGTTGCTAATTTTGAAGAAGAGCAGACTGGAATTAAAGATGATGGCAAAATAGTAATAGATGAGATGGCAGGACAGCTGCTGACCTTCTATACCCTTAAAACAACTATTCCTGTTTTAATAGGTGGTTTTATCCTTTTCAGGATATTTGATATAACAAAGCCCTGGCTGATTGATAAAGTTCAGGATTTGCCTTCTGGCTGGGGAGTTATGCTGGATGATATTTTGGCCGGATTAACTTCTTTAATAATTTTAAAAATAATAATAACTATAATATAATGATTTTAATCTGATTTTAATTCAATCGACCTTAATCGGGTCGATTTTCTTATTATAAGATGATATAATCAAATAGAGGTGTGTATATTGAAAACAGCAATTGTGGCAACTGGATCAGAGTTAATTAGGGGACTAGTACAGGACAGCAATTCAAAGTTCCTGGCAGAAAATTTAAATAATCTTGGGTTTGAAAATAAAAATATATTGGTTTGTGGAGATGAAAAGGAAGATATTAAAATAAATATTTTGTCTGCTGCTCAGCGTGCTGATTTGATTTTTATAACCGGTGGTTTGGGACCAACAAAAGATGATCTGACAAAAGATGCATTTGCCGAAGCATTTGATTTAAAACTTTTTTATTCAGAGGAAATTGAAAATAAATTAAAAAATATATTTTGTAATCATCATTCTAAAATGACTTCTAATAATTTATCACAGGCATATCTGCCAGCTGGAGCTGAGATTATAGATAATGAAAAAGGAACTGCACCTGCTTTAAAAATTAAATTACAGGATAAATTTTTTTATCTGCTTCCCGGTGTCCCTTCAGAATTAAAGTATTTATTTAATGAAAAAATTATTTCAGATCTAAAAAAATTGACTAAAAATAAAATATTGATTAAGGAGTTTAATTTTATTGGCATTGGGGAATCCACCCTGGCCTCAAAAATAGAAGCAATGGATTTAAATCCTGCTCTGGAAACAAGTTATCAGGCCGGTAAAGCAGAGGTTAAACTTAGAATTAAAATCAAACAGGATGCTGAAATTGAAGCAGGAGAAAAAAAGAAAATTATTAAAGAGGCAAAAAATCAAATAAAAAAGGAATTTAAAGATTTTATTTATGGAGAAAACCAGCAGACTATACTGGATAAAGTTCATAAAAAATTAATTTCTAAAAATTTAAGCATTGCTACTGCCGAATCTTTTACTGGTGGACTAATAGCAGAAAGGTTAACAAAAAAAGCTGGAAGCTCTCAATATTTTTTAGGCTCAATAGTTGCTTATAATCAGAAAATAAAAAAAGAATTATTAAATATTGAACAGGAAATACTAACTAAATACGGAGTTGTAAGCAGAGAGTGTGTAAAAGCAATGGCAGAAAATGCAGCTGCAATTTTCAATTCAAAGATAGCTGTTGCAACTACTGGAGCTGCAGGACCTGAAAAACATGATGGTAAAAGTGCAGGTACTATGTTTGTTTCTTTATTTTATCAGGGACAAATAAAAATTTTTAAAATAGAAAAAAATTACGGGAGGGAGTTAAATCGTTTTTATGCTTCCCAAATTGCCCTATTTGAGATTTACAAATTAATAAATGAAAGTGAGGACGATTTAAATGTTTAAAAAAATTATTGTTTCGTTAATTGTTCTTTCATTACTTTTGATAGTTTCAACGGCGGTTTTTGCTCAAGATGATAGTGTGGTAGAGGGGGATAATTACACAGAGCTTTTTACTGAGGCTTTAAATGATTATAATGCGGAAAATTATGCGCTCGCTGAAGAAAAATTTAGTGATTTATTAGATAGTGATCAGTTAGGTGAAGGGTTAGAGTTTAGTGCTCTATATTATTCAACTATGACAGCGGTTAATAGAAATCAAACATCTAAGGCTGTAGATTATCTGGAAAAAATGAATGAGCTTGGCTATCAGAGTGGGAATTTAAATTGGAGAATTGGCCAGCTTTATTTAAATAAAAGAAATCAATTTGATAGTGCTGACTTCAAAGAAGCATTAAATTATTTAGAAAAAGCAGAAGAACTTGGTGTTATGAGGATAGAATTTAAAAGAGATTTAGCCTATGCTAATTTAGAAAATCAGAATTTAGAAAAAGCTGAAGAACTATATAAAGAGATAATTGATATTAAGGCAGATTCAGATGATTATTTAAATTTAGCCAAAATAAAAGAAAAACAGGATAATTTAAATCAGGCAGTTGAATATTATGAATCAGCTTTGAAATTAAATGGTTCTCAGTCTTCTCTTTATTTAAATTTAGGCAATTTATATCAGGAGCTTGGAAACTATAATTCAGCTGTTTCTATCTTTAATCAGGGTATTAAACAGAGAAGTGATTTTACTCCCTACTATATAGGTCTTGGAGAAAGCCATATTGAGCTGCAGCAGTTTGAAAAAGCAGAGTCGGCCCTGAAAAAAGCAGTAGAAATTAATGAAAATTCTTATTATGGATATTATTTACTTGCTAATCTGGAAAAAGAAAAAGGAAATTTAAACGAGGCATTAAATTATTACAGCCAGTCTTTAAAATATAATCCAGATTATGTAGAAGCATATCTAGCAGAAGGCAGAATTCATTTAGAAAGAGAAGAATATTATCGGGCTATTTCACGTTTTTCTCTGGCAGTAGAGAAAAACTCTGATTATACAGAAAGCCGCTATTATTTAGGGAGAGCTTATTATCAGGCGGATATGCTGGAAGCTGCAAGAGCTGAACTTCGAAAGGCTCTGCATATAAATGATAAGCATCAGCAGGCAAGAGAGCTGTTAGATAAGATTGAAGACGAATTAGATATCAACTAAGGGTGTTTTAAATGAGACTTTTTATTGGAGTAAATATTAATTCCCGCAGTAAAAATTTAATCGAAAAAAAATTAGAGATTCTAAAGAATGAATATAATGATGATTTTAAATGGGTAAAAAAAGAAAACTGGCACCTAACCCTCAAATTTATAGGTAATGCACTGGACAGAGAAAAGCAAAATTTAATTCGGGTTTTAAAAAATATTGAAATTAATTGTACAGATAAATATCTGCAGTTTAATAAAGTTGATGCTTTTCCCAGTCTTAATAAAGCTGAAGTAATTTATCTGTCTCTTGCTCAGGGCCGCCCACTTTTAAAAAAACTGCATCAGAAGTTGGAAGAAGAATTAATAAAATATGATTTCGAGAGAGACAAAAGAGAATTTATACCTCATCTTACTTTAGGCAGAAGTAAAAATGAAGCTTTAAAAATAAAAAAGAAATTTAGAACTGACAATTTTATAAATATTTATGGAAAAATTGAAAGTGTCAGCCTCTACAAAAGCGAATTAAAAGCCAGTGGTCCAGAATATATTGAATTATTTTCCATTAAATAGAAATTAAGCCTTGCATTCATTA
>JBKHDA010000008.1:0-53506 GCA_046541575.1 Halanaerobium sp.
ATCTGGTAAAAGAAATTGCAGAGCTGCAGGGTTTTGAGGTAGAATTTAGAGATATTAGTTTTGATTCTTTAATTCCTGGTTTAGCTTCAGGCAGTCTTGATATGGTGGCAGCAGGTATGACAATTACTGAGGAAAGAAAAGAGGTAGTAGCATTTTCTGACCCTTATTATTCTGCAAACCAGTCAGTTTTAGTCCATGAAGATTCTGAAGCGGATCTAACAGTCTTATTTGGAGATAATGATATTGGTGTACAGACGGGAACCACTGGAGATAACTGGGTGAGAGAAAGACTGATCGACCGCGATATTCTGAAAGGTGAGCTCAGAAACTATGATTCTTATGTACTTGTTATTAGAGACTTAGCCAATAAAAATATTGATGCAGCTGTTCTGGATAAGCCAGTTGCTGAAACTTACAGTAAAGATAATCCGGTTAAACTAGTGGCAGAAGTAATTACCGATGAAGAATATGGTATCGCTGTAGCAAAAGATAACAAAGAACTGCAGGCAGAAATCAACGAAGGTCTGGAAAAGGTTAAGGAAAATGGAACAATGGATGAGCTAATTGAAAAGCACTTTGAATAAAATATAATCAGGCTTTTACTCTGCTGCCGGGCTGAATAATATGTATAGTCTTTCAGTAGAGTAAAGCCTTTAATTATTTTCTTTTAATAAATAAATTAGTTTAAATTGATTTTACTCTTAAAGGTTTAATCAGCACAATTTTCTGTTTAGGTAAATAGACTGCCTATTTTTAAATTCATGCCGGCATTAGATTGGAGAAGAATTGAACTTTTTAGAGTGAAATTATAATTCAATAAATTTTCATTAAAAACTTTTAGAAAGGACAGATTATGAATAACATAGAATTAATTAAAGATGCATTACCTTATCTTTTTGAAGGGACTCTGGTTACAATTCAGCTTACATTCTGGAGCCTTTTAATTGGTGTAGTAGTTGGTTTGCCAATTGCTTTTGCTCAGGTTTATGGCGGTAAAATACTGCAGGGTATTGTTGCAGTTTATGAGCGCCTGGCCCGCAGTATCCCACTTTTAGTAATGCTTTTACTTATTAATTATGGTCTGCCGCGGCTGGGAGTGAGAATTCCAATCTTTAGAGCAGCAGTAATTGGGATTGGACTCAGATCTGCAGCCTATCAGTCTCAGATTTACAGAGGTGCAATTCAGTCAGTCGGTGGTTCTCAGATGAAAGCAGCCCGCTCCCTGGGGATGAGTAAATTGAAGGCTTTCTTTTATATCATTGCCCCCCAGGCGGTCAGAATTGCAATTCCACCTGTGACAAATGAATCAGCAATTGTACTTAAAGATACCTCGCTGGCTTTTACCATCGGAGTGGTGGAACTTCTGCGGCAGGGAGAATATTTTATTGCAACTTCCAATGAGCCCATGGTAATTTATTTAACTATTGCAGCAATTTATTTCATTTTAACTACTACAGTCAACGGTATGCTGTCTCTGTTTGAGAAGAAATATCAGATTCCAGGGATAGGTATTGAAGGAGGACATTCAGATGCCTACTAAGCATTTATTAAAAATAGATGATTTACACCACAGTTTTGGCGAAGAAGAAGTACTTAAAGGAATTTCCTTTTCACTTGATAAAGGAGAAACTAAAGTTATTGTTGGACCCAGTGGAACCGGAAAAAGTACAATTTTAAATAATATTATCCGCCTGGTACCACCTAATAGGGGAAAAATTTATTTAGAAGACACAGAAATTACTACAACTAAAAAGATCAATCAGATCAGACAGCAGATTGGTTTTGTTTTTCAGGATTTTGGACTATTTAACCATCTCACTGCAAAGGGAAATGTGATGATCGGTCTGACCAAGGTTAAAAAGATGGATAAAAAAGAAGCCGAAGAACTGGCGATGCTGGAGCTGGATCGGGTTGGACTCAAAGAATATGCAGATTCCTATCCTTCTCAGTTATCAGGAGGCCAGAAGCAGAGGGTTGGGATTGCCAGAGCCCTGGCTATGCAGCCTAAACTTATTCTCTTTGATGAGCCTACCTCTTCCTTAGATCCGGAACTTACCGGTGAGGTGCTTAAGGTTATGCGCAACCTTGCCGAAGAAGGGATGACCATGCTGGTTGTGACCCATGAGATGGGTTTTGCCCGCAGTGTTGCTGACGAATTAATTTTCATGGAGTCTGGCAATATTGTGGAACAGGGTGATCCGGAGAAGTTATTTACTAATCCTGAACATAAAAGGACTAAAGAATTCCTTTTTCAACTGACTGATTTATATGGTGAGGGTGAGAATTAATGTTAGATATTTTAATAGAATATTACCCCTTATTTTTAAGAGGTCTTGGAGTTACAGTATTTGTAACTATAATTTCCTGTTTTTCAGGAACTATTTTAGGAACTTTTTTAGCCCTCGGTAAGATTTACGGGAATAAATTGATCTCAGCCCTGGTTAGGAGCTTTATTTCAGTTATCAGAGGAACTCCACTTTTGGTTCAGCTTTTTATAATTTATTATGGACTGCCGACTTATGGAATCAGTTTAGCTCCAATTACAGCAGCAGTCATCAGTTTTATTATCAACAGTGGAGCCTATCAGGCTGAATACTTAAGAGGTTCAATCCAGTCGATCAGTGGCAGCCAACTCAAGGCAGCTCAATCTATTGGAATGAGCAAATGGCAGGGAATCAGACATATTATCTTACCACAGGCTTTACGCCGTGTAATTCCCTCCTGGACCAATGAATTTATTTATATGATTAAATATTCTTCTCTTGCATATGTAATTGGAGCCCGAGAATTAATGACAGAAGGTAAATTAATAGCCAGCCGCAACTATCAGTTCTTTAATGTTTATTTTGTGGTGGCTATAATCTATTTAATAGTAATTATAGCTTTTGTATATATTTTCAATAAAGTTGAAAAAAAAGTTACCATACCTTAAACATAAAGTGCATGTACCGGGAACCACTCGATATATGTCGACAATTGTCGATTTAAAAGCCAGCTAATCATTATTTGATTAGCTGGCTTTTTTCTGCTTTATAAATGTCAGCTGGGATGATAAACTATGATTAATAATAAATTTAAATTTGTAATTTGATTTCTGCAGGAAATGTCAGCTGAGATTGATATTAGTGGTAATGGTTATGGCATGATTATTAGATCAGGATGGAAATATTTTAGCTCATCCTAATGATGATTATCTGGGTAATCAGGATATTTTAGCAGAGCAGGATTGATTTCCAAAAAATGGTTAGGCAAACGGTAGGTGCAAGGTGCAGATAAGAAAGGGGTACAAAATGAAAATTTATACTAAAAGCGGAGATAAGGGAAAAACCAGTCTTTATGATAATACCAGGGTTGCTAAAGATTCACTGCGGGTAGAAAGTTATGGAACTATAGATGAACTTAATTCATCTCTTGGTTTTGCCAAAAATTTTATTGAAGACAAAGAAGTGTATAATATTATTCGCTCAGTTCAGCGAAAACTTTTTAATCTGGCAGGAGAGCTGGCGACTACTGACTGGGAGAGTTTTCCAGAAAAAATTAATGTGGATGATATAGAATTTTTGGAGAATAAAATAGATTACTATTTATCTATGATGAATAAAAAAGAAAAATCAATGTTCATAATCCCCGGCAGCTCTAAAGCCAGTGGTGCCTTACATCAGGCCAGAACTATTTGCAGGAGAGCGGAGCGCAGAATTACCACTCTGGCTGGAGAGGCAGATGTTAGTCCGGAACTGCAGAAGTACATTAACCGGCTTTCAGATCTAATTTATACACTGGCCCGCTATTCTGAGTCAGAGCTTGATTATGTGGAGTTTAAAAAGCAGTGAGAATTTTAGTTGATGGAGATGGCTGTCCGGTGATTTCGATTATTACGGAAGTGGCTGCCAAGCATGGGCTGGAATTGATTGTTTATACTGATCTTAATCATCAGCATCAGCTTGATTATGGGACTTTAAAAGTGGTTGATCAGGGTTTTCAGTCTGTAGATATGGTGCTCTGCAATAATATTGAGTTGGGTGATATTGTAATCACCTCTGATTATGGACTGGCAGCCCTGTCTTTAAGCAGGGGAGCTGAGGTGCTGGGATTTTCCGGCAGAAATTTTACCGAGCAGAATATAGATAGACTGCTGGCTAAAAGACACCGGCAGTTTAAGGAAAGAAAGAGAAGCGGGCGCCATACAAGCCATAAAAAAAGAACAGAGGCTGATGACCTGCGCTTTAAAAAAGAGCTGAATAAGCTTATCAAAAAATAACTATCAAAATTAGAAGAAGGTGAGCCGATGGAGGAGCAGAAAAAGACAGTTTATGCCTGGGCCATGTACGACTGGGCCAATTCCGCTTTTGCCACAGTAATTTTAGCGGCAGTGCTTCCCATTTTTTACAAAGATGTAGCGGGAATTAATCTGCCCGGCAACTTAGCTACTTCTTACTGGGGATATACTCAGACTATTGCGATGATTATCATTGCTCTCATTTCCCCAGTTTTAGGAGCAGCTGCTGATTATTCGGATTCTAAAAAGTCTTTTCTGAAATTTTTTATTTTTCTTGGTGTGACGGGAACAGCACTTCTATTTTTTGTCAATCAGGGTGATTATCTGCTGGCATCTTTCTTTTTTATTATTGCCAATATTGGTTTTTCTGGAGGCAACGTATTTTATGATGGTTTTTTAACTGATATCAGTGATTCAGAGTCTATTGATTATATCTCAAGTCTTGGTTATGCAGCCGGCTATCTGGGTGGAGGCCTGCTTTTAGCGCTAAATCTTTTAATGATTTCTAAACCGGCTTTATTTGGAATCAGTTCAGTTACTGCTGCTGTTCAGATTTCTTTTATTACAGTTGCAGGCTGGTGGCTTATCTTTTCTCTGCCGGCATTTAAATACTTACCTGAGTCCAAAAAGAAAGTTGAAAAAGTACCTTTAAAAAAATATACTGTGATGGCTTTTGGCAGGCTTAAATCTACCTTTGTCAATATCCGTAAATACAGAGAACTGTGGAAGTTCTTGCTGGCTTTCTGGCTCTACAATGATGGAATTGGAACAATTATTAGAATGGCAGCCATTTACGGACGGGAGGTAGGTATTGGACAGACAGATTTAATTGGGGCTCTACTGTTGACTCAATTTGTCGGCATTCCTTTTGCCTTGATTTTTGCTAAAATTGCCGGTCAAATTACTGCTAAAAAAGGTATTTATCTGGCACTGATGATTTATACTGCGATCACTATTTATGGTTATTTTTTAGATTCAGCACTTGATTTTTGGATTCTTGCCGGAATTGTAGGCATGGTTCAGGGTGGAGCTCAAGCATTAAGTCGCTCCTTATATGGAGCAATGGTACCTGAATCAAAATCAGCAGAGTTTTTTGGCTTTTTTGGAGTCTCCAGTAAATTTGCGGCAATTGTCGGCCCTTCAGTTTTTGCTTATACAGGTCAGTTGACCGGATCCAGCCGCTATGGGATTATTGCTGTTGCTTCATTCTTTATTTTAGGAATGTTTTTTTTGAGCAGAGTTGATGTCGAAAAAGGAAAATTAGAGGCTAAAAGTTGAATATAGAAGGAGGTAAAAAATGCCTGATTTTTGGACTCATTTAATTGCCGGTGAAGAAATAACTGCAGGAATTAAAGATGATAATCTCAAATCACTGCTGAATCGAAATTATCAGCTTTTTAATTTTGCTTCTCAGGGTGCTGATTTTTTCTTTTACAATGACTTCTGGCCCTGGCAGACAGCCAAAGAGGGACCAGAAAAGGGTGAGCTGGTTCATTCTCTGAGTGGTAAAAAATTATTTGCAGAAGTTTTGAAAATCTATAAAAAAGAGGGGCTTTATTTAGAGTCTAAGCTGCCCGAATCCGAGTACTGGCAGCACAATTTAGTTTATCTGCTGGGATTTATTTCGCATTACGCCCTTGATCGCGACTGTCACCCCTTTATTCTGAAAAATGGAGGCAGGGGCAAAAAACACAAATTAATTGAGGCCAGTATTGATATCTATATTATGCAGAAAAAATGGGATCAGAATCCTAAAAATATCAATCCACTGCCCTATTATCAGCTTCAGGAAAAGTATTTAGAGACTCTTAATTTCTATTATCAGCAAATTTTCAATAATCTTTTAGGTGGAGATTTGGATCGGGAATTAATCTGGGAATCTTATCTTGATTTAAGAAAGTATCACAGTGTATTTTATTGCAGAGATGCAAAAAAATATTATTTGTTTAGACTGCTGAATTTAGTGCTGCCCCAAAATTTAAGCCAGCACTGCTATGCTCTTAATGAGCGGGAAGAGGTCTGGTCTGCAGAAAATTATCAGGAATTTGAGCACTATTTTGCAGGTGGAATAGAGTCTGCCCTGGAATTAATTGAACAGACTCTGAATTATTTTCAATCAGAAATTTCTTTATCTGAACTATTAAATATTTTTGGAGAGGAAAATTTTCTGGGAGAAAAGTAACAGCTTATCTTCTCTTTCAATTATAAAAATAGACTAATTTTTTTCAACAGGGAGGTCACTGCGGCTGCTCCAGCCAACCCAGGATTCATCATATAATTTAATGTTGTCATAACCAAGCAGTTTAAGAGTAAAAAATGTGTGAGCCGCTCGAACACCGGTATGACACAATGGTGCAATGACCTCTTTGTTCTTGTTTATTCCCTTTGACTCGTAAATCTCTTCTATTTCTGAAGCTGATTTAAAATTGTTATCTTCATCTAAAACCTGATTCCACTCAATGTGAACAGAATTTGGAATCCTTCCCCTGCGTGGAGCTCCGGAATTAGTTTCTTCTCCTAAATATTCGGCTTCTGTTCTTGTATCTAAAACAATAAAATCATCATCTTCCAGGTTTTCAGCAATAGTATCAGTATTAACAATCCAGTCATTATTTACATCTTCAACTTCAAAATCACCTTTTTCAGGATTAAAAGGCAGCATTTTTGTCTCAAAATCTTTTTCCTTCCAGGCATCAAATCCGCCTTCTAAAACTTTAATATCTTGATGATCATAAACTCTAAAAATCCACCAGAGTCTGGCAGCCCAGATACTGTCACTATCATCATAAACAACAATTTCTGAATCGTTATTTATTCCTTTTTCCTGAGCTATATCACTAAATGCTTTTGGCTCAGCAATTAAACCATCAATCCAGCCTTCGGGATTGGAGAAATCATTCCCCCACATATTTACCGAACCCGGTATATGTCCGAGCAGATATTTTGCGCTATTTCGCACATCAATAATTTTTAAATTATCCTCTTCGGCTTCCAGTTTTTGATTTAATTCCTCAGCAGAAATTAAAAGCTCCGGGTTTTCAAATTCCTCTGCTGCAGCAGCATTAAAAGCAGTAATTATAAGTAGGGTAATTAAGATAATGAAAATAAAATTTCTTTTATGATGATCTTTCATTTTACAGCCTCCCTGTCAAATTTATTTAGTGATCATGAAATTTAAACTGATTTAATATATTTTACTTAAGCTAGTTTCTTCCTTCATTATTTATTATATAACGTGTGGGGAAAAATTTCATCAATATTGGAGATTTTAATTAGATAATTTTTAAAAGGCAGGATTTTGCTAATTTTTGTTGAAATTAGTATAAGAGAGATAAAAAAATCGACTCTTAGGAGGATAAAATGAAAAAGGTTATTTTAGATTGTGATAATACCATTGGTCTTAAAGAAAAAGATGTAGATGATGGACTTGCATTTTTATTTTTGCTGGGGCGAAAAGATATTGATTTAATGGCCGTAACAAGTGTTTTTGGCAACAGCAGTATTGAAGATACCTATACCACTACGGAAGCTATGCTCGAAGATTTTAAATTGAAGAATCAAATTAAGCATTTTAAGGGTGCTGCTGAAGCCGGTGATCATCAAACTGAAGCAGCTGAATATTTAGTTAAAGCAGCTGCGGAAAACAAAAACGAAATCACCTTATTCGCTATCGGTCCCCTGACAAATATATATGCTGCCTGGAAGATAGACCCCGATTTTTTTAAAAATTTAAAAGAAATTATTATTATGGGTGGTGTAACTGAACTGCTTCAATTTGGTGAAGATACAATTGATGAACTTAATTTTTCCAGTGATCCAGAGGCTGCAGAAAAGGTGCTGAAAGCTGAAGTTCCTGTTGCATTAATGTCCGGTAATCTCTGTCTGGCGGCTCGTTTTGGCGAAAAATCATGGCGCCGGGTCAATAGATCAAAAAATAAGGCTGTCCGCTCCTATATTACTGATAAGATTGAGCACTGGTATGAATATTCATCTGAAATGATTGGTCTCACAGGGTTTTATATGTGGGATGTAGTGGCTGTGGTTTATATGACTGCACCGGAAATTTTTCCTTACAATAAAAGAAAGTTTGTTTCCAGTGTGGAAGATTTAGAGATAGGCCAGATTAAAACCGAAAAAGCAGATGGCCGTCTGCAGGATGCTGGAGTAATTAATCTGCCTTCAACTATTCTTGATACAAAAAGATTTAAAGATACAGTTTTTGCTGCCTGGGATCAAATAGAGATTACACCAGAGGGTTATAGCGATGCTGAATAATGAAGAACTGCAGAACTTATTTTTTATTCAACATGAATTAACAGACCACCTTTTAAATGACGCCGGTCTCAGAACATTTGCAGCTGCTTTAAATAATAATCTGGGTGCAGATGTTTATATTTTTGATCGTTTTCAGGATGATGTAATTTATGCAGATCAGAAACTAAAAAAGGATAAGCAGTTTGAAGAATATATTAGAGAAAGAAAGTTAAACCGCAGAGATTCAGCTTTTAAATGCTGCCGGATAGAAATTTTTGAACATCAATTTATCTGGCAGGGTGAAGAATATAAAGAACTGCAGCTGGAACTAGGAAAAGAAGAGAAAATCGGAATTTTGGCAATTAGTAATTATCGGGAGATGAGTGAATATGAATACAGAATTTTGATTGTAGTTGCTCATTCTCTAGCTTTAAAACTCCACCAGAATAAACTTGTATCTGAACTGGCTCAAAAATGCAGCAGTGAGCTAATTGAAGATATTTTAAATAATAGAATAGAAGATCAATCTGAACTGATCCAGCGGGGGAAACTGGCTAACTGGGATTTGAATTTAAATTATCAGCTTTATTTATTTTCTATTGAAGCTGAAAAAAATATTTCTGCTGACGATCCTTATTATTTATATGAGATAAGAGAGCGGGTAATGAAGAAACTTCACAGTTTAATGAAAAATGACATTTTACGCGATTATATTTTATTTTCCTATGATAAAGATATAGTACTTTTAATTAATTATAATTCGGAATCAGAAATAGTTAAAGAAGATATTCAGCTGATTCAAAATGAACTTGTAGAAAGAATAGAGAGGTTTAACTTTAACATTGGAGCCGGTACCTTTATTACAGAAGTGCAGCAGATTTCAGAAAGTTATCAGCAGGCTTCCTATGTGCTTGATTTTCTGGAGGCAACAGAAAGAAAAAATGCAATATATTATTATAAGCAGCTGGGAATAATGAGACTTCTCTGGCAGATTAACCAGGAAGAATTAAAAGAATTTACAACTGAGTATCTGGCCAAATTAATAGAATATGATAAGGGCAACAGTACAGAATGGCTTGATACATTAGGAGTATATCTAGAAGAGGGAGGAAGTATTCAGCAGGCAGCTAAAAGGCTGTATATTCATCCCAATACAATGAGTTATCGGGTTAAAAGAATCAAAGAAATTCTGGGAATTGACCTGCAGGAACAGGAAGTGCAGCTTAATTTACTTGCTGCATATAAGATTTGCAAGTATATATTAGAGGATGATCTTGATATTTAGATATCAAGATTTTTTGAAGGATTTTGTTAAAAAATTATCAAATGGAGGTATACAAATGACTATTGTAATTGATTGTATTGGTGATCCCTGTCCTCTACCTCTCATTAAAGCTGAAAAAAAATTACGCAGGCTCCCGGCTGGTGATCAAATTTGTCTGGAAATTGACCATAACTGTGCCCTAAATAGTATTCCGGAGTGGGCCCGTAAAAAGGGTTATCAGGTCAAAGTAGAACAAACCCCCTGTCTGGAATGGAAGATATATATCAAAAAACCAAAGAAAAAGCAGCTTAGAGAGAATGTTGTGCTCAAAGAACAAAAAAAATAGTAGAAATTTGTTTGTTGTTCTAAAGAAAAATACTGATATAAATTATATACTTTTATTGAATGCTAAAAATATCATAAATTTTATCTACTTTATTTTAAAGTTATAAAACTTCATTTTTTGGGAAAAGTTAGCTGAGCGGATTAACTAAGTTATTGTATATTATATGGGAGATGCCCATTTTGGGCATCTTTCTCTTATGAATGGCAAATATAAGCTGCAAAAAAGTATTTTAGGAGGAAAAATAATGAAAAAAACTATAATAGTTCTAATGATTATTTTCTGTTTGATTACTATTCCCGCTGGAGCGGCTGATACACTGGATAAAAGTTGGGAAGAGATAGTAAATGATGCTGAAGGTAAGACAGTTAATTTTTATATGTTTGGTGGAGATAGAAGAATAAATAATTGGGTAGATACTTTCGTTGCAGAAAAACTAAAAGAAGAGTATAATATACGTATACATCGAGTACCTATGGGACCTGATGATTATTTAAATAAGCTGCTGGGAGAAAAACAGATTGGACGCCAGCAGGGCAGTATTGATCTGCTCTGGATTAATGGAGAAAATTTTAAAGTAGCAATGGAAAATGAACTGCTCTTTGGACCTTTTACAGATAAACTGCCGAATTTTGAGCGCTATATTGATCAGGATGCTGAAGGCATAACCCATGATTTTGGTTATCCAACTGAGGGTTATGAAGCACCATATGGTAAAGCACAGTTTACTTTTGTCTATGATTCTGCGAAAACTGACCCCCCCAAAACTTTTGCGGAGCTGACAGAATGGATTAAAGATAATCCCGGCAAGTTTACCTATCCGGCTTTACCTGATTTTACGGGTTCTGCCTTTGTTAGACATGTAATTTATAATACCTGTGGTGGTTATGAAAAATTTTATGAGATGGAAGAAGAGGAATTTGTTAAAGAAATACAGCCGGCAGTGGAGTATTTAAAGGAAATTGAGCCTTATCTCTGGCGGGAAGGAGAAAGTTATCCTGCAACTCAGGCTCAGCTTGATAATTTATATGCTGATGGTGAGGTCTGGATGACAATGGGTTATCATCCTACCAAGGCGTCTGGAGAAATTGAAAAGGGTAATTTTCCTGAAAGTTCACGCTCCTTTGTAATTGAAGAGGGTACAATTTCTAATACCCATTTTTTAGCTGTACCTTTTAATGCACCTCAAAAAGAAGCAGCTTTAGTAACTGCTAACTTTCTCTTGAGTTTTAAAGCTCAATATGATAAGATGATTCCTGCTAATTGGGGAGATTTTACTGTTTTAGCTCTTGATAAATTAAGTGCTGAGCAGAAAGAACAATTTGAAAATATTGATTTAGGAGAAGCAACAGTACCTTTAGAGGAATTAGAAGCTCATCGAGTTCCGGAAATTCCGGCTAAATGGGTTCCAGTTATCGAGGATGTCTGGTCAGAAGAGGTGTCCCGTTAAATTAATTATCTTTTGAAAAGTTTAAGGATGATATAATTATGTTTAAATTTCGTTTTAAGCAGTGGTATCCATATTTATTATTAAGCCCGGCTTTAATAGTGCTTTTTCTATTATTTTTGGGAGGGGTCATTCTGGGCCTCTCTCAGAGCCTGGGCTATTTTCCTGTTTTAGGTCTGGAAGAACCAACTTTTAAATATTATATAGAGGTCTGGAGCAGCACCGAATTTTTACATTCTTTAGTCTTCAGTCTTTTTATTTCTTTTACTTCTGCTATTTTGACCACAATTATTGGTGTCTTTTTTGCCTATCAGCTTTTAAAAATGAAAAATGAAAATAAGATTATTAACTTTTTATATAAACTGCCGATCATTGTTCCCCATATTATAGCTTCTTTAATGGTATTTTTGATTCTAACTCAGAGCGGTATTTTATCTCGTTTTGTTTATCATCTGGGATTGATTGAGGAAATTGCAGAATTTCCCCGGCTGGTATTTGACAAAAATGGAATTGGGATTATTGCCGCCTACCTCTGGAAGCAGATTCCTTTTGTAGTTTTAATGGTCTATACAGTTTTAAAACAGATTAACGGTTCTTTTGAAGCAGCAGCTAAAAATTTGGGAGCATCGGATTCTCAGGTTTTTAGGGAAATTTATCTGCCGCTGACTGCTCCCAGTATCGGTTCAGCCTTTATTATTATCTTTGCTTTTTCTCTGGGTTCATTTGAGATTCCATATCTTTTAGGACCAACCTATCCTCAGACTCTTTCAGTTCTCGCCTATAAAAAATATATCAGTCTTGATTTAACTCAGAGACCCTATACAATGGTAATTGCAATGTCGTTGACAATGATCACAGTAATTTTGATTATTATCTATAGAAAGATACTTTCTTTAATCAGTCGCTATCATCTTTAATTTACTGGCAGGAGAGATATTATGTTCAAAAAAGATATTTATCGTAAAATAACATTATATGCAATGATTTTTCTGTTTGCTTTTCCACTGCTGGTTTTAGTGCTCTGGGCTTTTTCGGGGCGCTGGTCCTGGCCGAATTTATTTGCTGAAAGCTTTACTTTAGAAGGCTGGCGTTATTTTATTGATCCGGCCAATGGAGCTTTAAAATCACTTGTAACTTCAGTTATTATTGGAGTTGCAGTAACCTTTATTACCCTTTTAATTAGTATCCCTGCGGGTAAGGCGATGGGACTTTACGATTTCCCGGGCAAAGAAGCAGTGAAAATTTTGATTTTGGCCCCCCTAATTGTCCCTCCACTTGCTGTAACTATGGGAATCCATATTAATTTTATGCTGCTTGGGCTGGCTGATAAACTAATAGGAGTTATTCTGGTTCATTTGATACCCACCCTGCCCTATTCGATTCGAATTATGACCCATACATTTGAGGGGCTGGGGGAGAAATTTGAAGCACAGGCCAGGGTTTTAGGAGCAGGTCCCATACAGCGTTTTATTCATATTACTTTACCTTTGATTTCTCCTGGCTTATTTTCTGCCGGAATTTTAGTTTTTATTATTTCCTTCAGCCAGTATTTACTTACATTTTTAATCGGTGGCGGCAGAATTATCACCTTTACCATGCTTTTATTTCCTTTAGTTAACAGTGGAGATCGCATGCTGGCTGCAGTTTACAGTCTGGTTTTTATTGTCGCTGCTTTAATATTCACTCTGCTGATGGAAAGAGTTTTAGTAAATCCAGAAGAAAAGAAAGATCATTTTTATATCTAAGGAGTTAAAATATGTCTAGAATAACTATTAAAAATCTCAGCAAAAAATTTGATAATAAAGAGGTTCTTAAAAATTTGAATCTGGAAGTAAAGGCAGAAGAAATGGTAGCACTTCTTGGCCCTTCGGGCTGTGGTAAAACCACAACCTTAAAATTAATATCAGGGCTTTTAGCAGCTGATGAGGGGGATATCAGATTTGACGGCAGCTCGGTTATTGATCTGCCGACAGAAAAAAGAGGAGCGGTTTTGGTTTTTCAGGAAAATTTACTTTTTCCCCATTTAAATATTGAAGAAAATATAGCCTTTGGTTTAAAGATGGCAGGTGTTGAAGAAGATATCAGAAAAAAAAGAGTAAAAGAGCTTTTAGAGCTTGTTAATTTACCCGGCTATCAGAAAAGGCTGCCAAATGAACTTTCTGGCGGTCAGCAGCAGCGAATCGCCCTGGCCAGAGCTCTGGCTATTAATCCCAAGGTTTTACTCTTAGATGAGCCCATTTCCAATCTTGATGCCAATTTAAGGGAGGAAATGAGGGAACTGATCAGAAAAATTCACGAAGAAGAAAACATGACTACAATATTTGTTACTCACGATCGGGAAGAAGCTCTGCTTATAGCTGATAGAATAGCAGTGATGAAAGCCGGCAATTTGGAGCAGCTTGGAACTCCAGAAGAACTGTACCGCAGTCCTGTAAATAAATATGTTGCTAACTTTTTTGGTCAGGCAAATTATATCAGAGGCTGTAAACTGGGGGATAAATTTTATCCCAGCTGTGAGAATAATTCTCTAAAAAACCGGGAGCAGGCAGAAGAAAAACTGGTAATGATTAGACCTGAATTTTTGCATATAAGCAAAGAGGAGTCTCCGGATTCTGATTTAATGGTTCTAAAATCTAAAATTATTAAAAGAAGTTATGCCGGAGAAAGGATATATTATAAGGTTGGAGCAGAAAGTTTAAATGAGTCACTGCGAGTTATTGATTATAACTTAAGCAATTATCAGCCAGGAGAAGAGGTTTTTTTGCATATTCCACTTGCAAAGGCTGCTTATTTAGAAGAATAATCTTTATTGGTAGAATTATATTTAGTTATAAGAATAGATTTAGTTATATTTATAGAGATTGTTGTGAAGTTAATATCATAACCAATCTTATGAAATCCTGATTTGTCTGTTATTATGTTATTTTTAACTATTTTTTTGGTTTCTAACAACAAAAAAATATATTTTTTTTGTGTATAACCCCTGATGACAATGTGATTGAAATAACTATATAATTGAGTTATGAAAAATATCACATTATAAAAAAACAGGAGGGAATTATTTTGTTAAAAAGCAGAAAGGGTTTAGTAGTTATTGCACTTGCCGTAGTAATGATTATGAGTTTTTCTTTGATGGCGGCAGCAAAGTATGTGCCAATTGAGGACAGGGGATATGCAAATCCTGATGTATTGATTAGTGCTGAAGAATTAACAGAAATCATGGACAGAGATGATGTTAAAATTGTTGATTTTAGAAATATGGCAATGTATATGACAGGTCATATTCCTGGAGCTACAAATTTCTGGCGATCTGATCAGGAAAATCCTGATGCAGAATTTGCCGGTATGAGGGCTACTCCAGAACAGATGGCAGCAATGCTCAGCGAAAAAGGAATTGCCGAAGATGACTTAATTGTAATTTATGATGCTAACGGGGATTATGATGCATCAAGAATGTGGTGGATCTTAAAGATGTACGGTCATGAAAAAGTAAGACTTTTAGATGGTGGTCTGGAAAGATGGAAAGCTTTAGATAAAAAGACAAGTATCTTCCCCAGCAGTTATGATGAAACAGATTATAGTTTTGATGAATCTGAAATTGATTATTCAATGTTAGCCGATTGTGATGATGTTCAGGCAGCAATTGATAATGAAGATGCTTTAATTTTAGATACCAGATCTGAAGGAGAACATACAGGTGAAGAGCAGAAAAGTGGTGCAGAAAGAAAAGGATGTATTCCTGAAAGTGTCTGGATTGAGTGGACTGAAAATTTAAATGGTGATTCAACATTTAAATCTGCAGAAGATTTAAGAGAACTTTATGGTGAGCATCTTGAGGGAAAAGAATTAATAATTCCTTACTGTCAATCAGCAGTTCGTTCTTCTCACACAACCTTTGTTTTAACCCAGTTATTAGGTGTAGATGCAGAGGTTAAAAACTATGATGGTTCCTGGATCGAGTGGAGTTGTGAAACTGAATTACCAGTAGAAAATGGCGAGTAATAAACATAAATTGATAAAGTAATCAATATAGATCATTTTTGGGAGAGAGGGCAACCTCTCTCCTTTGTGTTCTAATCACAAAAAATAAAATAATTATTGTTGATTAAAACAATGATAAAAAAATAATACAGCAGTATAATTATATTGTGAAAAAAATTACAATTTTAAATTACTGGAGGGAATAATTTTAATGAAAAGTAAAACAAAAGCTTTATTAGTTGTGGTAGTATTATTAGTTATGGTTACTAGTTTTTCAATGATGGCAGCAGCAGAATATGTACCAATTGAAGACAGAGGCTATGCTAATCCAGAGGCTTTAATTAGTGCGGAAGAATTAGCAGAAATTATGGACCAGGAAGATATTGTAGTTGTTGATAACAGAGGTAAGGTAGGTTATGCTGCAGGTCATATTCCAGGAGCAATTAAGATTGAAAAAGGGGAAATGAAAGCCAGTGCTGGAATGAGACTTTCTAAAGAAGATTTTGAAGCACTATTTTCCGAAAAAGGAATAGAAAACGGGGATACTTTAGTAGTTTATGATGACCACGGAGATTTATACTCCTCCTGGTTATGGTGGATGGCCAGAATCTACGGTCATGAAGATATAAGATTGTTAGATGGAGGTATTAACCGCTGGAAAACTTTAGGTTATGATACAAAAATGTTTCCTGATAGTTTAGATGCAAGTAATTATGAGGCTGAAGATTTAAATCAGGAACTATTAGCCACTAAAGAAGATGTATTAGCAGCAATAGAAGATGATAGTATTATTATTCAGGATACAAGAGCAGAAGCAGAATATACTGGAGAAAAACTTTTATCAGGTGCTGCTCGCAAGGGCAGAATACCCAGTTCAATCTGGTTAGAATGGGAAGATTCTTTAAATAATGATAATGATTATGTTTTTAAAACTGCAGATGAACTGCAGGAAATGTACACTGATAAAGGTATAACTGATGATAAGGAAATTATTACTTACTGTCAGTCAGCTGTTAGATCTTCACATGCACTATTTACTTTAACTCAACTTTTAGGGTATGATGAAGTATCAAATTACGATGGTTCCTGGGTTGAGTGGAGCAATGATGAATCTCTACCAATAGAATAACTTTTACTAAAAAGATAAGATAAATATTGTGTTATCAAGCACGAGAGAGGAAAACCTCTCTCTTTTTTTGACTTATATTATTTTGTGATTTAGTAAAATTATGCTATAATATAATCAAGTTTTAAAAACTTGAAAGGCGGATTTTTTAAATTATGAATTATGAACTATCAGTTGTTATACCAACTCTAAATGAAGCTGAAAATATTGCTGAACTAATTGATTTCATTAATAACCAAGAAGTACAGGTAGAGATAATTATTGCCGATGGAAATAGTCAGGATGGAACTGTAGAAATAGCTAAAAAAAAGGGAGCAAAGGTAATCAACTGTCAGGCGGCCAGTAGAGGTTTACAGCTTAATCAGGGTGCAGCCGCAGCAGATGCTCCTTTATTATTATTTTTGCATGCAGATTCTGAACTGCAGAGTTCTGCTTTAAACTCCTTAGTCAAAAAAATGAAAGAAAAGCCGGCCAAAATTGGCGGTTGTTTCAAATTGAAAATCAAATCTGAACATCCTTTATTAAAATTCATAAGCTGGTCTTCAAACTTAAGGGCAAAATATTTAAATTTAATTTTTGGTGACCAGGGAATTTTCATCAGAAAAAAAGTTTTTAAAGAGCTGGGAGGATTTCCTGAGATTGACCTAATGGAAGACTGGGAATTTTCTAAAAAAATGGCTGCAGCTGGTGATTTATTATTTTTAGATAAAAAAATATATACTTCAGCCAGGCGCTGGGAGGAATATGGTGTTTTGAGAACAATACTTTTGATGCATAAAATTAAAATTTTGTTTAAGCTGGGTTATGAACCAGAGAAACTTAAAAAAATTTATAAAGATGCCCGTTAGTTTAAAGGGTGCCTGATAAATTAAATCAGATAGGAGGAGATTATTTTGCAGGCTGCATTAGTACTTATGAGCAGAGCTCCAGTTGCAGGCAAGACAAAAACGAGACTTGGTAGTCACTTAAAAGCTGAAGAATGTGCTGAACTGCATAAAGCCTTTTTAAAAGATATTAATAATAAATTTTTAAATTTGAAGAAAAAATACTCCCGCCTGGATTTATATTTAAGTTTTACTCCCGAGGATACTGCTTCTTTATTTTCTGGAATCATAGATCAGGAATTTACAAGAATTCCACAGCGGGGTAAAAATTTAGGTAAAAAAATGTACAATGCTGCTGCAGATGCCTATCAAAATAGTAAGCTGCCGGTAATTATAACAGGCTCTGATCTTCCTCTTTTAGATATCGAAATATTTACTGAAGCTCTTGCTGGTTTAAAAGAACGTGATCTGGTAATTGGGCCTTCAAAAGATGGAGGCTATTATTTAATAGGGATGAGAAAGCCAAAAAAGATGCTATTTGATTTTGAAAACTGGGGTCATTCTTCAGTTTTAGAAAAAACCATTAAGGAAGCCGGCAGGCATAATTTGAAAACTCATTTTTTGCCTGAAGCTTCTGATGTAGATAATTTTAAAGAATTACTGCAGTTGAGAGCTGAACTTCTAAATAGAAAAGTTGATTCAAATTATCCTCAAAATACTCAAGCGGTTATTCAGGAAATTTTTGCTTACTAGTTATAATGGAGGTTGTATTATGTCGTTTAAGGAAGAACTTGCAGGAGAGCTGAAAAATTATATTAGAGACAGAGATTTTATGAGAGCAACAGGTATCAGCCGCCGGGCTAGATTAGAATTTTTAGCTCAGGGAGAATATAACATTAATTATTTAATTAAAGATGAAGAAGAGAAATATGTATTAAGGGTTAATCTGGGCAGCCAGATGCACCTGGATGATCAAATTGGCTATGAATTTTCTGCACTTGAGGCACTGGCACCATCAGGAGTTACTCCCAGACCCTTTTATCTGGATAATTCTCAAGAAAAGTTAGATTATGGGCTACTGCTGATGGAATATTTACCGGGAAGACACCTGGATTATCAAAAAGATTTAAAAGCAGCGGCTAAGGTTTTTGCTAAAATCCACAAATTAGATACTGATAAGGCTGATACTCTGATCAAAGAGGAACAGCCTTTAACAGCTATCTGGAATGAATGTGATTCACTGCTGAATAGGTATTTTGAATCTGAAATTGGAGATTCAGAAATCAAAAATTTTCTCAAAAAGATGAAATCAGATCTGGCAGAAAAAAAGGAAAAAGAAGCTGAATTGATGGAACTTTTTCCAGTGTCTATTGTAAATACTGAGGTAAACTCCAATAACTTTATTATTAATGATAAATTTAATCTCGCCTATCTTGTAGACTGGGAAAAACCACTGCTGACTACTCCACTTCAGGATTTAAGCCATTTTATGGTGCCGACCACTACTCTCTGGAAAACAAATTTCATTTTTAATCAGGGAGAAGAGGAAGAATTTTTACATCACTATCTTAAAGAAAGATCTATGGACTCTCAGTATTATGAAGTTAAATCAGCTTTAAAACTTTTCAATCAGTTTTCAGCAATGCGCGGTATTTCCTGGTCGGCAATGGCCTGGGTTGAATATCAGACGACTGAGAGAGAAATAAAAAATCAGGATACCTTCGAAACAATGGATAGTTATTTAAAACCTGATTTTTTAGAGATGCTTTTTCCGGATCTTAAATACTAAAATGAATTCAATCAATAAAGATGAAAGCTGGAATCTAGGAGGGGAAGAATGAATTCACTATCAGAAGGAGATAAGAAGAATTTAATTGTACGCCTGCGTCGAATTGAAGGCCAGGTTAGAGGTCTGCAGCGGATGATTGATGAGGAAAAATATTGTGTTGATATACTAACTCAGATTAACGCCTGCCGCGGTGCTTTAAAAAAAGTTGGTTTGAAGGTCTTAGATCGACATGTCAACGGCTGTGTAAAAAATGCAATTTCTCAGTCAGAAGGAGAAGAAGAAATTATAACTGAGTTGATGGATGTAATTGATAAATTCAGTGATTAAACTTAACCCCGCTTTAAGCGGGGCTTTTTTAGGAGGTAACTATGCTTGCATTAGAAAAAATTGTGGCTTCTTTTATCATGCCGCCGGGATTATTTGTTGTTTTATTATTAATTTTTACCATCTATTTATTTAAAAAATCAGAGTCCAGGCTGATTAAAGCAGCTGCCGTTTTCACCCTGATTTTTTTCTTTTTTCTCTCAACTGCCTTTGGAGTAAAGCTGCTTTTACATCCTCTGGAAAATTACGCTGAGGAAGTTTCTGTGGCTGCTTTTGAAAAACATCCAATTGTTGTCTTAGGTGGTGGACTCAATTATCATTCTTCAGAAGAGGCAGAGCCTTCAATTCACAGTATGCAGCGGCTGGTCAGGGGGTATCAACTGCAGCGGAGACTTAAAACCCCTCTTCTTTATTCGGGAGGAATTGCACTCGGACAGAAAAAAATCTCGGAAGCAGATGCCGCAGCAGATTTTTTAGAGACTCTGGGTATGGAATCAGAATTTTACATCAGTGAAGATCGAGCTCAGACCACTTTTGAAAATGCAGCTTATTTAAAGAAGTGGCTTGAAGAAAATGAGGTAGATAAAATTTATCTGGTAACTTCTGCCTATCATATTTTACGCTCTGCAGCAGTTTTTAGAGCTCAGAATATAAGTGTTTTACCTGTTCATTCCGGTTTTATTTATGACCATCAATTCAGCTGGCTTGACTATCTGCCGAACCGGGGAGCTTTAAGTGCAAATCTTTCTGCACTGCATGAATGGGTTGGTTTAACCTGGTATTATTTGCGGGGAAGAATTTAGTTTTAAGCTGAAAGAGTGTTTTATCTTTTATATTAAGCTTAATTTTTAAGTTGAGTAAATTATTTTAGATTAATTTCTAATCTTTAATGATATTTTAAACTATTTCTGATAAACTATAAATGTATCTTAGAGAGAGTATTTAAAATAAAAGAGTAGAGAGTACTTAAAATCTCTTTTTAAGTAAATTTGTGTCAAAAATTACTCTTAAGGAGCTTGATATTTTATGTCTAAAGATATGTTTGAAGAAAGAAAGAAAATAGATCTGCACATGCACACAACTGCCTCTGATGGTGCTTCAACTCCGGAGGAACTGATAGAAACCTGTCTGGAGCTGGGTTTAGAAACTATTTCTGTTACTGATCATGATAATGTAACAGCTGTCGCAAAAGTACAGCAGCTGGGAGAGGAAAAAGGTTTAAAAGTTGTTCCTGGTATAGAAATTTCTACTTACAGAGGTGAGGCCGAATACCATATATTAGGTTATTTTATTGATATAGAGAATGATGCCTTACTGGGGCTTACGGAAACAATCTTGGATTCCCGGGTAGAAAGAACTCACAAGATGATCGAAAAGCTGACTGAAATGGGTTATCCGCTGGAATTTAAGGATGTTAAAAAATATGCTACTGGTGTCAGTCTCGGCCGCCCCCATATAGCAAGAGCTATGGTTGAAAAAGGTTATATTGAAGAAATTGGAGATGCCTTTACTGAAGAATTTATTGATGGTGGAGGAAAAGCATATGTGGAGAAGAAAAATGTACTGCCTGCTGAAGCAATAGAAGTTATTTTAAAAGCAGGAGGAGTACCGGTTATTGCCCATCCCTATATTATTAATCACGGTCAGGCACTGGATAAGGAAGAAATTGCCCGTTTGAAAAATGTAGGGCTTAAAGGTGTGGAAGTTTATCAGACCAAACATAATAAGAAAATTACTAAAAAATATAAAAAGATAGCAGAAGAGCTGGATCTTTTAATAACAGGTGGTTCTGATTATCACGGTGAGAACTCACCCGGAATTGCACCTGGAGACAGCGGTATGACACAGGCAGAATTTGATCAGTTGGAAAACCATGCCCATTCTGTGCTATAATATATATCAGTTATAAAAGAGGCTGATTGTATTTAAAGATTAAGCCGGATTAATCTCCGGCTTTTTTTAAACCTAATTTAAGAGAGAGTTTAAAAGCAGTCTGTCAGGACTCTGTATTTTGGGAGGCTTAATAATAACCATAAATTATTTAGAGAACTTTAAACTATATTAAAACTATAAAGGAGTAGTGAGTAAAGAGAATGCATAATGTAACAATGATTGCTGGAGATGGAATTGGACCTGAGATTTCGGATGCTGTAGCTGAAATTATTGCAGCTGCTGGTGTGGAGATCAACTGGGATAAGGTAGAAGCTGGGGCTGGAGTCATGGATAAGTATGGAACTCCTCTGCCGGAAGAAGTTTTTGAGTCAGTTAGGAAAAACAAAGTGGCTTTAAAGGGACCAATTACAACCCCTGTGGGCAGTGGTTTTAGAAGTGTTAATGTTGCAATTCGAAAAGAACTTGATTTGTATGCCAATGTGCGCCCACTACAGGTTCACGCGAAAAAATTTGCTAAAGATGAAAATATTGATATGGTTGTTTTCAGAGAAAATACAGAAGGCCTTTATGTTGGAATTGAGCATTATGTAGGTGAAGAAGCGGCAGAAAGTATTAAGATTATCACCCGCAAGGCTTCCCGCAAAATTACGGAAAGAGCTTTTGAATATGCAGTTCGCGAAGGCCGCAAAAAGGTAACTGCTGTACATAAGGCCAACATTTTGAAATTTAGTGATGGCCTCTTTTTAGAAGAAGCCCGCAAAGTGGCTGAAAAATATAAAAAGACCAATCCGGAAATAGAATTTGATGATAAAATTGTAGATAATATGTGTATGCAGATGGTGCAGTATCCGGAAGAGTATGATGTTTTAGTAATGCCCAACCTTTATGGAGATATTGTTTCTGATTTGGGAGCCGGTTTGATTGGAGGTCTGGGTCTTGCACCCGGAATGAATCTGGGTGATGAGATAGCGGTATTTGAGGCTGTTCACGGCAGTGCACCTGATATTGCCGGCAAGAACAAAGCAAACCCGGTTGCGCTTTTATTTTCAGCTGTTTTAATGCTTAAGCATCTGGATGAAGTTGAGGCAGCAGATAGAATTGAAAAAGCGGCTGCTGCAGTTTTAAATAAAGGGGAATTTTTAACCGGAGATTTAGGCGGCAGTGCTTCAACTGATGAGATTACAGCAGCAATTATTTCCGAATTATAATTAATATAAGCTTATAGTGAGCTGAGTTTGATTGAAGATGTTCGAGAGTGATTAATTTTCGAGCATAAACTTTGACTGATATAAGATAAGGAAGGAGCAATTAATTTAATGGAAGCTAAATTTGAAAATTTACTGGATTGTTTAAATGAATATAAAAAGAAGGCATTAGAGAGAAAAAATACTTATGGACTTAATCCCAGACCGCTGGAGGCAGTAGAGGTAGAATGTCTCTTTGCAGGTTTAAAATTAGAGGGTTTAGAAAAGGAAAGTTTTGAGCTGTTTGAAGAAGAAAAGCTTGATCAATTAATTTTGAGATTGATTTCAGAAGAAGTAAAAAGAGGGACTTTCCCTGCTTCTCATGCTAAAGCTGAGGGACTGGCGGAAATTATTAAGGAAGCTAAAATCAGAGAGGAAGAAAATCCCTATCTGAGCTCTGGTCAAGCACTTAAGCTGCTGGCAGAGATGAAGGGCGGAGCAGCCACGTCCCGCCTGATAGATTTATTTGCCAAGGAAATTTACCGGGATCAGATTACTGAGATTTTAAAAGAAACTGTACTGGTAACTAAAGCAGATTTCGAAAAGTTAAAAAAACTGGCAGCTGAAAATCCTTACTTCAAGAAAAAAATTGATGAGCTGATGCTCAGCTGGGCTTACAGAGATTTTGCTGAGGACTGGGAGCTTGAGTCTGAGTATCATGGTTTATCTTTAAGGGTTGGCGATAATATTACAACCGGACATTTAAGTCCTTCCAAAAATGCCAACAGCAGAACTGATCAGCCGCGCCATGCTCAATTTGTGATGGACGGCCGGGATGATGAGCAAAATCTCTGGGGTAGATTAAATGAACTAAAAGCCGAGGGGGAAAGTGTTTTCTTTACAGCTGGTAAGGCTTTAGGAGAAGGCTCATCCCGTAAATCAGCGACTTATACCATGCAGCAGCTTTTAGGAGAGCCAGTCGAAGGGGAACCGGAAAAGAAAAAAGGGGGAGTAGTAATCGCAAAAAGTTTTGCTCCCATCTTTAAAGAATCACTTGTTGCCTCTGGAATCCTGCCTTTAGAAGCTGATACAACTGAGATTGAAGAAGGAGACAGCCTAAAAGTTGAGCTTGAGGCTAAAAAAATTGTAGTTAATAATGAGTTAGAACTTGAAATTAAATTACCAATTGATTATAAGATGAAAAAAATTGCAGCTGGAGGCATGACTTATTTTGATGCCGGTAATGAACTGCAGAAAATGGCCTTAAATTACTGTGAGGAAAATGGTATTAAAACTGGGGATATTAAAACTCCAGCAGAAGAGAATGTAACAGCAGAAGATTCTAAACCTGCACAGACTCTGGCTCAAAAAATTGTGGCCTATAACCGCCTTGATGGAAAGGATACAATTCTGCCGGGCGAAACAGCTCAGGTTAAGATGAGAGGAGCCTTTTCTCAGGATACAACCGGACCGATGACCATGGACGAATACCAGTCAATGGCAGGTGAAGATTTTGGAGCTGAATTTGTGGTTCAGTCTTTATGCCACACCGGTGAGTGTCCCTCCAGTTCAGAAAGAGATAATCATAAGTTTTTACATGACTTTGTCACCCGGCGCGGTGGAGTCTGCCTGCAGACTGGAGAAGGGATCATTCATACAATCGGTAACCGCTTTGTGCTGCCTACTGACGTAATTGTTGGTGGGGATTCTCACACCAGAACTCCGCGTGGAGTTTCTTTCCCGGCAGCATCTGATATTGTAGCTGGAGTAATGAAATACGGTAAACAGGATCTAACCATGGACGAATCAGTTAAGGTTAAATTTACCGGCCGTCCACCTGAGGGAATTACAGCTCGCGATCTGGTTTCGGCTCTGGTTGTTTATGCAGATAAAACTGTGGGCAAAGAAGTTTATAACGGCCGAATTATTGAGATGGAAGGTGTAGAATTCTTATCTTCAGATGAGCGCTATATTTTAACGAATGCTGTAGCCGAAAGAAGTGCTTCTGCTGGAGTTGTACCCTCTGATCAAACAACTGTGGAAACTATAAAAGAAAATCTGGAATACTTAAAGGCTCGTCCAGATGCAGAAAGCTCACCCTCAGTTAAGAATACTATTCGGGCAATCGAGAAATTTCTAGAGGACCCTGTTTTATTTGAGGCTGACCAGGATGCAGAATATGCAGCTGAGATTGAAATTCCTTTAGAGGGACTTTCTGAACCGCTGGTTGCCAAACCACATCATCCGGATAATGTTGCTCCCATCAGTGAAGTCGAGGGAGAAGATATTGATGAGGTTTATATCGGCAGCTGTGTTGGCGGAGATTTAAAAAGCATCAAAGAAGCGGCTCAAATTATTGCCGGTCATCAGATTCCCCAGGGAATTAATGTAGTTGTTGGACCTGCTTCTCGTGATATCTATGAGGAATTAATAGTAGATGGAACGATGGAAAAGCTGACTCATGCTGGTGCAACTGTAATTATGCCCGGCTGTGGACTCTGTATGGGAAATAAGCGCCGGATTGGCTCAGGTGCTACAGCCTTTACTACCACAACCCGCAACTACCAGTCCCGGATTGGACCATCTGATTCCCGCACCTATCTCGGCAGTGCACAGGTAGCAGGCTGTGTGGCAGTTTTAGGCCACATACCGAGCAAAGAAGAATACTTTAAGCTTTATAAATAACGTGCATGTACCGTTTGCGGAACCAATTATTTCCAATATATTTTGGATGAATTCAATTAAAGAAAACAGCAGTCCTGTAATTTGCGGCTGCTGTTTTTTTAGAAAATATTCCAGAAATTTAACTTGTAATTTACTCTAAAGTTCTATATAATTATAAATCGTTAGCCCAGAAATATTAGCTGTCTGCTGATTTTAAAATTAACCAGCAGGCGGCTTTCTTTTATTTTAACTTATAAAATTCTGACAATAGAAGGAGAATAAAATGAGTCATCTATTAAAAGATCTAAATCCGAAACAGAAAATTGCTGCAGAGACTCTAAAAGGTTCAGTGCTGGTGCTTGCAGGAGCTGGCAGTGGAAAAACAAGGACCCTAACTTATAGAACAGCCAACCTGATTAATACAGGTGTCAGTCCCAAAAATATTCTGACAGTTACCTTTACCAACAGGGCTGCAGATGATATGAAGGCTAAAATTGGAAAATTGATTGGATCAGAGATTATAGATGAGATGAATCTCGGTACTTTTCACAGTATCTGTCTCAAGATACTGCGGGAAAATTTAAAGAAGGTAAATCGTGCAGAAGGATGTTTGATTTATGATACTAATGATTCAATTGCAGTAGTGGAGGATATTATCTTTGATTTTGGGCTGGAGGAGACTGAATATGATCCCAAAATAGTCTTTAATATTATTTCTAAAGCGAAAATGGAGCTGGTTCTGCCGTCTGATCTGGTCGGTGAGTATGCTCAGGCAGATAATCAGGGATCAGAACACTTCTACCAGATTGTGAGCAGAGTTTATAAAGAGTATGAACGGGTGCTGACAAACAACAACTGTTTTGATTTTAATGACCTGATTAAAAAGACAATTGAACTTCTGGAATCTGACCAGAAAATTGTAAATAAATATCAGAATCAGTTCAAGTACATTCAGGTTGATGAGTATCAGGATGTAAATCACTCTCAATATCATCTGATTTCACTGCTTGCAAAACCGCAAAATAATATTTTTGTAGTAGGGGATGACTGGCAGGGTATTTACGGTTTTCGAGGAGCTGATATAAGTAATATTCTGGAGTTTGAAAATGATTATCCGGAAGCTGAAGTGATTAAACTTGAGCGCAATTACCGTAGTTCGAATAATATTATCTCTGCCTCCAATCAGTTGATTAATAATAATACCCAGAATAAAATTAAGGAAACCTGGACAGAAGCAGATGATGGAGCCCCAATTTTTGTGGCCCAGACTGAAAGTCCACTGGTTGAAGCAAAATATGTCTGTAAAAGGATTAATCACCTGGTTGATTTTTATAATTATAAGCTGAGTGATATTGCTATTTTATGCCGCAGTCATTTTCAATCTATGCAGCTGCAGAATCAGCTGCCAAAGTTTAGAATTCCCCATCAGCTGGTGGGAGGAGTTAGCTTTTTTGATCGCCAGGAAATTCGTTATTTTGTCAATTATCTCAAACTGCTGGTTAATCCCAATGATCGACTGGCTTTAAAGCGGCTTTTTAGAATTGAAGTTCACGGAGTCGGAGAAATTCTTTTAAGTGAAATTAATAAGTATGCCAGAAAAAACAAAATGAAAATAACTGATGTTTTTGAGAGTCCGACAGTGGTTAAGGGGATTGGCAGCAATAAGGCTGCAAATATTATTGAATTTCAGCGGAGGGTAATTGACAGCATTTATGATCTCAGAGACGAAAAACTGCCGATGCACAGGAAGGCGCTGGAGCTTTACAAGCGAGTTGATTTTGATAAAAATGTGCTGGCTGAGCTTGACAGTCCAGAAGAGAGAAATAAATATATGAACATGTTTTTAGAAGATATGGCTGATTTCCAGAAAAATAATCCGGGCCGAGGTCTTTATGATTATCTTTTAATTAATAAACTGATATCTGATAAGGATATCACAGAAGATACCCAGGAAAAAGTGAAGGTGATGACAGCTCATTCAGCTAAGGGGCTTGAGTTTCCGGTAGTCTTTATAATTGGTGCAGAAGAAGAAGTGTTTCCCCATTTGAAGAGTCTGGAAGAAAAAGCAGCGGGTTCAAATCCCTATGCTGTTGAAGAAGAGCGCCGTTTATTTTATGTGGCAATGACCCGGGCTGAAAAGCTGCTCTTTATTTCATTTGCCAACCGCAGAGCTTCTGGAGACCAGGGACAGTACAGGCAGATTGTACCTTCCAGGTTTTTGTATGAACTGCCAGAGCAGAGGCTTGATTTTATAAGTGTTGAAAGTAAAAAGGGTGGCTCTGGAATTCAGATGCGAAAAAATGTGAAATGGGCACCGGGTACCTGGAAATAATTTCCAGGTACCCGGTACCCAAACCCAAAAGCAAAAAAATCCTTGACAGAATTTAAATTGAGTGATAAACTTTTATATAACTTAAAAAGAAAATAAAAATCATCAAGAGCGGTGGAGGGACTGGCCCTTAGATACCCGGCAACCTACTTAAAATCTTTAGTAAGGTGCTAATTCCAGCATTTCCAGAAGGGAATGATAGATGAGAGGCAATTAAATCCTCTCATGAGGATTTTTTTCATTTCTAACTGCTCTTGATATTTGGAGCAGTTTTATTATTTTTTGAAGGGTGATTTGTATTGATTAAAATTGAAAATTTAACTAAACACTATCATGCAGCTCAGGGAAGAGTTGAAGCAATCAATGGACTTAACTTAGAAGTTGATGATGGTGAAATATTTGGTATGATTGGACCAAGTGGAGCCGGTAAAAGTACTCTGATTCGAATGCTTAACTTACTGGAAAAACCGACTGCAGGAACAATAGATATTAATGGTACTGACTTAACAGAACTCAGCTCTCAGAATTTAAGAGCTGCCAGACAGAAAATTGGTATGATTTTTCAGCACTTTAATCTTTTATCTTCGCGTACAGTGCTGGGTAATGTAGCATTTCCGCTGGAGATTGCGGGAGTAAACAAAAAGAAAAGAAGAAAAAAAGCGAAAGAATTAATTGAACTTGTGGGCCTATCAGATCGAGCTGACCACTATCCGGCCCAACTTTCTGGAGGTCAAAAGCAGAGAGTGGGTATTGCCCGGGCTCTGGCAAATGATCCGGATTTGCTTTTATCTGATGAGGCAACTTCTTCTCTTGATCCGGAGAGTACCAAATCTGTACTTGAACTTTTAGGCCGGATTAGAGATGAGATGAATCTTACAATTATTTTAATTACTCATGAGATGGGAGTAATTAAGGATATCTGTGATCGAGTTGCTGTTTTAGAAGGTGGAAGGATTATTGAAGAAGGCTCGATAATTGATATTTTTTCTAAACCGAAAAAAGCATTAACCAAGAAGTTTATTAGTTCGGTTATTGATTTTGATCTGCCGGAGCGAATTATCAAATATGTTAAAACAGAAAGACCGGGGGAATTAATTCGTGTGTCTTTTGTCGGAGAGAAAACTCATGATCCCTATATTTCTGATCTGGTAAAACATTATTCGGTTGATGCAAATATTTTATATGGAAATATTGATGAGATTCAGGGGGTTCCTTTTGGAACTCTGGTTTTGGATTTAGAAGGGCAGCTGACAAATATTGAAGAAAGTATTGCCTACTTAAAAAGCCAGGATTTAAGAGTTGAGGTGTTGGACAATGTTTAACTTTATTACAGATTTAGCCCGCTACAATGATTTAATGATCAGCGGTTCTTTAGAAACTTTATATATGGTAGCGATGTCATTATTTTTTGCTATAGTAGGTGGAATTCCACTTGGTGTTTTAACTACAATTACCAGAGAGGGTCATATTCTACCTAATAAGCCATTGAATTTTATTTTAGATGGGATTATTAATCTCGGCCGTTCAATTCCCTTTATTATTTTAATGGTAGCCGTTATTCCTTTTACCCGGATGATAGTTGGAACTTCTATTGGAACCAATGCAGCAGTAGTACCTCTTTCACTGGCTGCTATTCCCTTTATGGGCAGAGTTACAGATAATGCAATTCTAGAAATTGATCACGGTGTCGTAGAATCAGCCCAATCAATGGGAGCCAGCCCGATGCAGATTGTATTTAAGGTCCTCTTACCGGAATCACTGCCGGCAATTATTCTGGGTCTGACCCTAACTGCTATTAGTCTGGTCAGTTACTCGGCTATGGCAGGAGCAGTTGGCGGGGGTGGTCTCGGCGATATCGCAATCCGTTATGGATATCAGCGTTTTCAGCTGCCTATTATGCTGGAGACTATAGTTATTCTGGTTGTGATGGTGCAGGTCATTCAGTTTTTTGGCAATCAAATAGCTTCATTTTTTGATCACAGGGCTTAGTTAGTTAAACAATTACTATTTTAAGCTTCTGAACTGGGATATTCTTAAAGAGGAATGTGGAATTATTTCTGGCAGAAATATATAAAGTCAGAATTAATTTATAAATTTATAACAAGTAGAAGAGGAGAGATAATTATGTTAAAGAAAACAGTTTTGATTTTAGTGCTTTTAATTTTCGTTTTTGCTGGAGCTGTTCAGGCTGATGATCATGTATTAAGTGTGGGAGCTACTCCAGTGCCTCATACAGAGATTTTAGAGTTTATTAGAGAAGATCTTGAGGCTGAAGGAATCGAATTAGACATAGTAGAATTTACAGACTATGTAACTCCAAATATTGCTTTAGATGACGGCAGTATTGATGCTAATTTCTTTCAGCATGTACCATATTTAGAGCAGTTCAATGCTGATCGAGGACTTGATTTAGTTGATGCAGTTAAAGTTCATGTAGAGCCAATCGGATTATATTCTGAAAAGTATTCAAGTCTCGATGAAATTCCTGATGGTTCGACAATTGCACTTCCTAATGATCCATCTAATGAAGGTAGAGCTTTAATTTTACTTCACAACAATGATGTGATTACACTGGATGATCCAACAAATCTAAATGCAACACCAATAGATATTGCAGAAAATCCAAAAAATTTAAAGTTTGAAGAGCTGGAAGCAGCTCAGCTGCCGAGAGTTTTAACTGATGTTGCTGGAGCTGTTATTAATACTAATTATGCTTTAGAGGCTGATTTGAATCCTTTAGATGATGCACTGATTATGGAAGGTAGTGATTCACCATATGTTAATGTAATTACCGTCCGTAATGGTGAAGAAAATAGTGAAAAAATTGAGACCTTAAAAGAAATTATCCAATCTGAAAAGGTTAAAGAATTCATTCTGGAAGAATATGAAGGTGCTGTTGTACCAGCATTTTAATTAGGCTTAAAAAATAATTATTAAGAGGGAGTAGAGTTCTTTTAGAATTCTGCTCTCTTTTTGTTTTTTAAAGTTGATTATAGTATAATTATTAATAAGAAAGTAAATTGAGGTGAAAATTTATGAGCAAAAGCCTGAGATCTGTAGTGAAAGTTATTAGTTTTTTGAAAGATTCTGATGTTAAAATAAGCAAAAAGGCATTATTTTTAGTTCCTTTTGCCTATCTTATTTTTCCTTTTGATCTGGTGGGAGATTTTTTCCCGGTTTTAGGTCAAATTGATGATATTGCAGTTTTTGTTCTAATGTGGCCGATATTGAAAAATCTTTTAGGTAAATATGAACAGGGGGATCCCGATCTTGAGAAGTCAAAAAAGGATCCAGATGCAATTGATATTGATGATTATACTGTTGAATGATTTTAACTATAGCTATTAGATTAATTTAATAGATTGCAAAAAGAGCTTTTAAATTGCGATGCTTTAGGCAGGCAGCAGTCTGCTGGAGTAAATTTAAAAGCTCTTTTTTTTGTTTATTTGTTTTTAAATTAGTATTATTATAAAAAGTAAATATCATTTCTCGACCGTGCGGTTGACAAAAAATACAATTAAATATATAATAACAACTAACCGGTCAGTCGAGACGATAAATGAGAGTTAAGGAGGTTATTATGGCTGAAGATACTAAAACTAAAATATTAAATTCAGCTTTTCAGCTTTTTTCAAAAAATAATTATCATACTGTATCTATGACAGAAATAGCAAATGGGGCGGAAATAAGTAAAGGGACCCTATACTGGCACTTTGATAGTAAAGAAGATTTATTCAGAGAAATTGCAGTTAATGGAATGGATTATTTTTATAATCTCTTTCAGGATATCGCAATGGAGGAAAAAAGCAGTGAAGAAAAGATTAGAAGTTTGATTAAATGTGTTCTGGAAACTCTGGCTGAACATATAAATATGCTGGATGTTTTTAGAAATAATGTTGAGTTAATTAGTAGTGATTTTAAGGATGTCATTGATGCTAAACATCAGAATAATGTAAAAGTGGTAACAAAAATTATTAAACAGGGAATTGCGGAAGGATTAATAAAGAGTGAGAATCCAGCTGATATTGCAACTATGATTTTATCAGTTTTGTTTACTCCCCACACTAAGGAGTTATTAGATGATGCAGAAAAGGTAGAGAAAAAAATTGATTTTGTTCATGATTTTATAATGAATGGTATTAGTAGAAAGGAGCTTTAGAATGAAAAAAAAGATAATAATTGCTTTGATTTTAACAGCTGTTTTTTTATTTTCGGCTACTGCTGGACTGGCAGCCGAAGATTTAAAGTTGGAGCAGGCGGTAAAATTACTGGTTGAAAATAATAGAACTTTAAAAAATGCACGCAAAGATATTGAAAATGCTGAAAAAGATATTCAGCTTGCTGTGAGATCTTATTTCCCAAATCTGGATCTGCAGACTTCTTATACCAAAATGGATGAAGGCCAGGAGACACTTGATTTTGATACATTAGCTGAAACTGGCCAATTTGAGATGACTGAAACTTCTGATGAAAACTACCAAACCTCTATTTCCTTATCTCAGACAGTCTGGACCGGTGGAAAAGTCCCGATGCAAAAGGAAATTGCTAATTATGGTATGGAAATTGCCAGGGCTGAGTATGAAAAGAGTGTAGAGGAACAGATTTTTTCTTTAATTCAATCCTATTATGGAGTTTTACAGGCCCGAGGTCTGGTTGAGATTAGGGAGGAAGCTTTAAATACAGTTAATGAGCATTTAAGAGTTGTAAGAAATAATTTAGATGCCGGAAATGCAATTAAACGTGACCTGCTGCAGAGTCAGATAGAGCAGCGGAAGGCAGAGGAAGAGTTGACAGCGGCTAAAAATGATTTAAAGATTGCCCAAAGGCGGCTGGCCCAGCTTTTAACTGCTGATAAAAAATATGAGGTAGAGGATCCAGAAATTGATTTTAATTTAGAGTTAGAACAGGAAAAATTATTTAATACAGCAGTTGAAAATGATCTGCAGCTTATGATTTTAGAATTGAATAAGAAAATTGCAAAGCTGAATCAAAAACTTGAGTCTCAGTATTATCGTCCCAGTGTTTCTCTTAATGGCTCTTATGAATGGCAGGGTTCGGAATTTATGGATGAAGAAAGCTGGTCGATGTCTCTGGGAGTAAATGTTCCACTTTATGATGGTGGTAAAGGCGGTATCAATTCTGAAAAACAGGAAAAGGAATTAGAGAAATTAGCTAATAACAGAAAGGATTTATTAGAGAATATAGATATTGAAGTAGAGGAATCCATTTTAACTGTAAAAGAAACTGAAGAAGCAATTGAATTAGAACAGCTTTCTTTAGAAAACGCAGAAGAAAGTTTAGAAATTGCAAATAAGAGTTATGAATCCGGAGTAGCCAGCAATACAGAAGTCATCGATGCTCAGTCTACTTATAATCAGGCAAAAACTTCTTTATTACAGGCTGGATATGATTATGAGATTGAATTATTTAGAACTATTTATAAAAGCGGGCGTTTAAAAGAATATTTTGAGGATGTGATTGAAAATGAAAAATAGAAATATAGTTTTGCTATTAATAATTTTACTTTTGTTTAGTTCCACTGCTCTGGCCCAGAATGAGCAGATAGTAGAAACAGCTAAATCAGTAAGAGATGATATTAGTGTAGATGAGCTAATTACAGGTACTTTAACCCCGGTCCAGGATATAGATATTCCTGCCCAAACAGGGGGGGTTGCTGATCTGGTAAATGTAGAAATTGGAGATCAGGTTGAAAAAGGTGCTGAGTTGATCAAAATTGATGATGAAACTATGATGATCCAAAAAAGTCAGTCAGAAGCAGCTTTAGATAGTGCTGAAGCTAATTATGAAGAGCTTAAAAATGGAGCAACAGAGGAAGAAATGGCTAGAATTAGAGCCAATTATGAAGATGCACAGGCCAGTTTAGAAAGTGCAGAGACTAATCTGAAATTGATGGAAGAGCTCTACAGTGAACGCCGTTCTTTAGAGCAGCAGCTGGTCAATGCAGAACAGCAGCTGGAAGATGCCAGGCAGAATTATAGCCAGGCAGAAAATAATTTTGAACAGGCTAAAAAAGATTATGAACGTTCTAGAGGTTTATATGAAGATGATGTAATTTCCGAAAAAGAATATGAAGGTTCAAAAAATTCCTATGAAAATGCCGAAATATCTCTTGAACAGGCAAAGAATTCTTTATCTGTCGCGGAAAAAAGTTATCAGTTGACAAAAGAGAGTTATAATAATCCTACAGAATTAAAACAGCAGCTGGAAAATGCCCGCAGTCAGGTCAATAGTGCCCGGACAAATTTTAAGGTTTCCGAACAGAATTTAAAAGAAGCCGAAAGAGGTCCCCGAGATGAAAGATTAAGAGCCAGTTTAGCCTCGGTTAAACAGGCAGAAGGCAGCTTAGCCGAAATCGAAGATAAGATTTCTAAAACAAAAATATCTGCTCCTTTTTCCGGATTAGTTAATCGAGTTAATGTAGAAGCAGGGGAAATGATTTCTGCTGGACAAACAGTTGTTAATTTAATAAATATTGATCAGTTATATGCGGAAATCAATGTTACTGCAGCAACTGCTTCAGCTCTTAAAAGAGGAGACCAGGTTGAGATCAAAGCCGAGACAATGCAGCATTATATAACAGGTGAGGTAACAAATATTGCTCCAGCTGCAGATGCCGAAAGCAGAACCTTTTTAGTAAAAGTCAAAATTCCAAATGAAGATCATAGATTAAAAGCAGGAATGTTTGCAGATGTAAGGATAACTAAAGGAAAATCCGGCTCTGCAGTTGTGGTACCAATAGAGAGTATAGTTAATCTTAATAGTGATAATCCCTCTTTATTTGTTGTAGAAGATGGTACGGTTCAAAGAAAAGATATAAAGGTAGGTATTAGTACTGACAGCAGAGTTGAGGTTTTAGAAGGTTTAAATGAAGACGAAGAAGTAGTTATTCGGGGACAGAGTAATTTAGAAAATGGCCAGGAGGTTGAGGTGAGAAATCGATGAAATTATCCGATTTCTCGATAAAAAGACCGGTAACAACTGCAATGATTATCCTGATTGTGCTTTTGCTTGGGACAGTAGCACTATCAAGACTAAATCTTGATCTTTATCCAGATATTACTTTTCCTGGAGCAGCAATAGTTACTGATTATGAAGGTGTTGGTTCAGAAGAGATAGAAAACTTAATTACTAAACAGATTGAAAGTTCGGTGGCCACCGTAGAAGGGGTTCAAAATGTAAATTCAACCTCTTCGATGGGTTCTTCTACTGTAGTTGTAGAGTTTGGCTGGGACCGAAATATGGATTTTGCTGTGCAGGACTTAAGAGAGCAGGTAGACTTAATTTCCAGTTCTGTACTGCCGGAAGATGCTGAAAATCCACTTATTTTTAAATTTGATCCAGCAATGCTGCCGATAATGAACTACGGTGTTTCTGCCGAGGGTATGGAGATTGATGAATTAAAAGAAGAGGTTGATGACCAATTAATACCACGTCTGGAAAGAATACCTGGGGTTGCTCAGGTAAATATGCAGGGTGGTCTGGAAAGAGAAATAGTAGTTTCTCTTAAGAGAGATAAATTAAATCATTATAATATTGATTTTGATAAAATTACTAATATTATGAGATCTGAAAATGTTAATGTATCTGCCGGTGATGTAGTTCAGGGAGACAAGGAATTTTTAGTTAGAACAGTTGGTAAATTTTCAAACTTAGACGAAATTAGAGATATTAATGTACCGGTTGGAAATGAACAGATCAAACTATCTGATGTAGCAGAAGTTAAGGATGGATTTGCAGATATATCCAGCTTATCCAGAACCGATGGAGATCGCAGTCTTTCGCTTTCACTTCAAAAACAGACTGATGCAAATACTGTTGAAGTGGCCGCTGCTGTTCGCCAGGAAATAGAACAAATCAAAAATGAATACCCTGATTACAGTTTTTCTCTGGCACTTGATCAGTCTGAGTTTATAGAAGATTCTATTGCAAGTGTTAGCCAAAATGCAATTCTTGGAGGGCTTTTTGCTGTAATTATTCTTTTCTTATTTTTAAGAAATATCCGAAGTACAATAATTATTGCAACTGCAATGCCGATTTCGATAATCGGAACCTTTATCTTAATGTATTTTGCTGATGTTAACTTAAATGTAATATCTCTTGGTGGTCTTGCTCTCGGAGTTGGTATGCTTGTCGATAACGCGGTAGTTGTACTGGAAAATATTTATCGTTATCGGATTATGGGAGAGGGCAAAGTTGAAGCAGCTCGCGAAGGTTCCTCTGAAGTTGGAATGGCTATTGTTGCTTCTACAGCTACTACAGTAGTTGTTTTCTTACCAATAGTCTTTGTAGAAGGGATGGCAGGACAGTTATTTAAAGACCTGGCTTTAACAGTAGCATTTTCCCTAATTGCTTCTTTAGTTGTTGCTTTAACTTTAATTCCAATGCTGGCTTCTAAGATTTTAAAAGTTAAGCCAAAAGAATTGAAAAGAAGTAAAAAAGAAGGCAGAATCAAAAGAATCTACAGAGCCTCTCTCAGCAGAGCACTTAAGCATCGCTGGGTATTTGTTGTTTTATTAATTGTTTTACTGGCCGGTAGTTTTGCTCTGGCTCCACAATTAGGTTTTGAATTTATGCCGAATACTGATCAGGGAGCTTTTGCAGTCAATTATGAGCTTCCAGAAGGGACTTCACTGTCACGCTCAAATGAAGCTTCAGCTGAAATTGAATCTATACTAACGGATATAGAAGAAGTAGAAACAGTAATTGCAACTGTTGGATCTGGAGGCCAGATGTCTTCAAATACAGGCAGTAATATCGGTAATATTAATGTACAGCTTGTTGATCTTGCTGAAAGAGATAGGTCAACATCCGAGATAATGGAAGAAGTTAGAGAAAGAGTTAAAATACCTGACTTGGATGTTTCTGTGGAAGAACAGCAGGGTGCTCCTGGTGGCGGTGGTGGTGCTCCGGTTAATATAAAATTGCGGGGAAATGATTTAGATGTTTTAGAAAGAGAATCTGCAAAAGCAGTTGCCGCAATTGAAGATATTGAAGGCTTAAGAGAAATTGAAGATAGTTTTTCTGAGGGTCAACCGGAATACCAGATTAAAGTTAACCGTTCAATAGCAAGTCGCTTTGGTTTAAATGTCAGTCAAATTGCTAATACTGTTAGAACCGCTATCAGTGGAAGCACTGCAACAAGATATGAAGTGGCCGGTGATGAGTATGATATCAGAATACGATTAGAGGAAGACCAAATAGGAAAGCTGTCTCAGGTCCCTGAAATTGATATTCAAACACCATCAGGCCGGATGATACCATTGAGCAGGGTTGCAAGTCTGGAAATTACTGAAGGTCCAGTAGAAATACTGCGTACAGGTCAGGAGCGTTATTCTGAAATAACTGCTGATACTTATGGAGTAGATTTAGGTACTGTTATGGGAAGAATACAGGAGCGATTATCTGAAGTCGAACTTCCGGAAGGTTATAGATTCAGCTATGAAGGTGAATTTGAAGATGTACAGGAATCATTCAGCAGTCTTTCTATGGCTTTTGGACTGGCTATAATTTTAGTCTATATGGTTATGGCTTCTCAGTTTGAATCACTGGTTCACCCCTTTACAATTATGTTTACCATTCCACTGGCGGTGATTGGAGTTGTGTTTGGAATGTATATTACCAACAGTATTGTTTCTGTTGCTTCAATTCTGGGTTTAATTACCCTGGCCGGTATAGTAGTTAATAATGCAATAGTTATGGTTGATTATATTAATCAGCTGCGCCGAAGAGGTACTGAAAAGATTGAGGCTATTATTACAGCAGGTGCTGTTAGATTACGCCCGATTATGATGACAGCACTGACTACTATCTTAGGTCTGCTGCCAATAGCAATGGGTATTGGAGAGGGTTCCGAATCTACCCAGCCGATGGGAATAGTAATTGTAAGTGGTTTAACATTTGCTACTTTCTTAACTCTGTTTGTGATTCCTATTTTCTATTCTTTAGTTACAGATTTAAGAACAATTATTGTGGCTAAGGTTAAGGGAATATCAAAAGAAGAAGCAGACAGGTATATTTAGTAAATATTAACGATTAAAAGCTGAGAGGGAAGATAAATCCTTCTCAGCTTAATTTATTTATAAATTAAATGCTTTTATAAATTACGGACTGGTGATATAATAATATTTAGAGAATTCATTAACAATTTTCTAAGTTTTTGGATATCTGTTCTGAGGTGAGAATATGAGGAAAATTCCATTAATAATTATTTTAATAATACTGGTTTTTATTAGTCCTGCCCTGGCTCAGGAGACTGAGGACATTCAGGAAAAATCTCAGTTTAAGGTAACTGAGATTGAATTTGGGGGAGAAACTTATCTTGTTGAAAATCATGATCAATTCAAAGCCAATTATGATCAGCTGCAGCGTCCCGTTGTAGGTCTTGCCCTATCAGGTGGAGGAGCAAGGGCCATGGTGAACTTTGGGGTCATTAAAGCTTTAGAGGAAGAAGGAATTCCCATAGAATTTATGAGTGGAACCAGTATGGGAGCAATTGTAGCTACCCTTTATGGCAGTGGTTTAAACACTGACCAGATTCTGGAGATAGTTACTACTACAAGCTTTGGCCGTTTAGTGGATTTAGAAGTTGGGGGTGGCGGTTCTTTAGTTGAGACCAGGAAACTCAATCTCTTTTTAGAAAAAATTGCACCTAATAAGAACCTGGAGAATTTTGTAATACCAACTGCACTTTTAAGTTTTGAACTGGGTGAAGGTAAAAAGTATTTAACAACTGCGGGAAAAATTTCTGATGTTATTCAGAGCTCTTATTCTATTCCTTTATATTTTCCTATTGAAAATAGGAATGATCGTTATTTTATGGATGCCGGTATTTTAGAGGCCACACCGGCTAAAGCAGTATCAATGCTGGGAGCTGATTTTGTAATAGCAACTACGTCTTTTCCCGATCAAAGTTATAAAGATTTTAATAGTGCAACTGCTTCAATTAATAGATTTTTAAATGTTTTGCAGGATAATTACTCACAGCAGATAATTAATAATTATGCTGATTTTGTAATTGATATTGATGTGAACAACTATACTTTTATGGATTTTAATCAGGTAGAAAAACTGGTTAATCTCGGCTATAGAAGTACCAAAAAAAAGATGCCGGCTCTAAAGAAAAAATTAAAAGAAAAGGGGATAGAGTTGGTTGAATATCCGACAAGGGAAAAACATAATATTGATGATACAATTTTTGATTTAAAACATGATCGATTTATAGTTGAGGGCAGGGACAGCAATATATTTTTAAATTATGGGCGTGACCAATCTTATTTTGAGCAGGAATTGATTGTTCCCTTTGAAGATAACTTTCAGTCTGGAGTTGAACTTAAGTCAGATAACTTATCTCTAGATATTAAGGGGGATGAGTTTTTTGCAGAAGGTTATGAAGCCCGCTTTGAATTTAAGAAAATGACCCGCAAAAGTGATTTCTTAATTGCCTATGCCAATGACTATGATCACAGTACTAAAGATGATTACCGCTTTGAATTCAAGTATTTTGCTGATGATTTTCAGAATACACTCGGTTACGGCAGACAGAAGGGTGAAGATTATTATTTGTTAGGAACTAAATTTGCCGGCAGCCGCAGTCTGGCTGGAATTCAAACAGAAAATGATTTTATTTATAATAATGATCAATCGGAAACAGCGGTACTTTCTTCCAATATAATTAATTTAAATTTAGGAGAAAAATGGGATTTAGAAAGCAGTGTAGTTTTTAATAATACATCAATTTTAAAATCACCGGTAATTTACAGAGGCCATTCCCTGGATGAGAATACAAAATTTCAGGCGGCTCTTGATTTTAAGTATAATTACCGTTTTATTGATCCTCTTGCTGTGGGCGGTTTTTTTCAGACTACTGATATAGGTGCATACTTATTTATGGATTATTATGAAGATGATGGTGATAATGGTGAAACGGCCGGTTTAGGTTTTAGTTCCCAGCTTTATCTCCTGGGCCTGAGATCTATTTCTGTAGACTTATATTTTGCCTATGACTTTGAAAATAAAGAAGATAGAATTGGTTTGGAGATGGGATATGAGTTTTAGGCAATTCTAGTTGATATAAATATTAAATATGATAAAATTAAACTATAGAAATTAATTTTACTTTTGAGGCGCTGGTTGTAAAAAAAGGATAAAATAAAAATTAAATGGAGGTTTTAATCATGAAGAAAACAGCTTTAATTTTAATTTTAGCAGCTTTTTTAGTTGTTGGCATTTCTTCTGCATCTATGGCTCAGGTTCCGGGTTACTGGGATATTAAGGGTGCAATCGATTTTGGTGGAGAAATAGAAATAGACGGACAATCAGATCAAGATGCTGACAGCGGTTTTACCTTAGTCGGAGAATATAAGGTTCCTTATACCTCTGAGTGGACCTTTGGTGGTGGAGTTAGATATCAATTAGATAGAGAAACAGACCAGTCAAAAGATGATTTTAATTTTGTACCTTTTTATGGCTTAGCTCATTATAATCTGCAGAATAGTCCTTATTATTTCTTAGGTCACTTAGGTTACAATACATTTGATATGGATAATGTTGGTGATACCTCTGGCGGAATGTACTATGCACTTGGTGCGGGGATGGATTTAGGAAGCAATATGAGTGCAGAATTAATGTATTCTGTTAATAGTGGAGAAATTGACACAGGTAATGAGGATGTAGATTATTCTAAAATTACTGTTTCTTTAGGTTATCAGTTTTAGTTTATAGTTCAACTTAGCAGTTTAAGTCCAGCTCTGCCTCAAAAATAGTTAACACAGCTCAGCTTTTAGGCTGGGCTTTTTCTTTCTTTTATTTAAATAGCAGAAAAAGTATGATACACTTTAAAGAAAGTTAATAGTATTGTAAAAGGTCTTTTTAAATCACTAAAGATTCAGCGGCTCAAATTTGTAAATAACTTATAATCTGGAGGGATAAAGATGAAGGAAAAATTTAGTGCTTTAGAAGTTATGGAAATGGCTAAGGACATAGAAAAAAGAGGTAAAAAGTTTTATTTAAGACACGCAGAGGCAACAGAAAATAGAGATTTAAGAGAATTGTTCAAACAGCTGGCTGCAGATGAGCAGGATCACTACGAAAAATTTGTTGCTTTAACTGAAGACTTAAAAGCTGAGGGAGAAAAAGCAGATTATCTTTACGAAGAAGATGTAAGTGCTTATTTTAATTATCTTGTTGAATATTCAATTTTTCCTAAAGATGATAGTAAAGAATCCTTAGAGGCTTTAAATGATGTAAAAAAGGCTCTAAAATTAGCTGTTCAGGCTGAAAAAGATTCCATTTTATTTTATAGAGAAATGTGTGAGAATAATGAAGATAAAACTTTAGAAGCAGTAGAAGAATTAATAAAGCAGGAAAAAGAACATCTAAAATCACTGGTTAAATATATTAAAAAATATGACATCAACTAAGCATTTTATTTATATTGTAGAATGTGCAGATGGCACCTTTTATACTGGTTATACAACTGATATTAAGCGCAGACTGGAAGAGCATAATGCTGGAGAGGGTGCCAAATATACTAGAGGGCGCTATCCTGTTAAATTAAAATATCAGGAATCATTTGAATCCAGAAGCAGAGCTCAAAAAAGAGAATATCAAATAAAAAAGCTCCCCCGCAGTAAAAAGGAGGAGCTGTTTAACTAAAATTCGCCTAAGAAGCGGGGTTCAACCTCAAGTTGGACTCCGCTTATTTTATATACTTCATCTTTTATCTTATTGATTAGATTTAAAATATCTTCAGCAGTAGCATCACCTTTATTGACTATAAAACCTGCATGCTTGTTGGATACCTGAGCTCCACCCAGCTGATAACCCTTGAGTCCTGCTTCCTCAATTAAAGGTCCTGTATAATGATCAGTAGGTCTTTTAAATATACTTCCAGCACTGGGGAGTTCCATTGGCTGCTTACTCCAGCGTTTTTGATGCAGCTCTTCCATTTTTGCTTTAATATTTTCTTTTTTATCAGGTTTTAATTCAATGCTTAAATCTACAGCTATCAATTTTTGTTTTTGTTTTTGTAAAAGGCTATTTCTATAACTGAGCTCAAGTTCTTTTTTGTTTAAAATTATTATATCTCCATTTTGATTAATCAGGCGGGCCCTGGTTATTACATCTTTCATTTCTCCTCCGTAGGCTCCGGCGTTCATATAGAGAGCACCTCCAAGTGATCCGGGAATTCCATCAGCAAATTCAAAACCGCTTAAAGAATTTTGATAAGCAACTTCGGCCAGTTCTGATAGTTCTATACCTGTTTCGGCTGTTATAATCTTACCCTGGATTTGATAATTATCAAGTTCACCTGTATAGATAATAATTCCCCGGTAGCCTTTATCTGAGATAATCAAATTGCTTCCTTTACCAAGAATAAAATATGGAATTTCAGATTTATAAATATGAGGCATTATTTTTTTAAGGGAGTCAATATTTTTCGGAGTTACAAAAAGATCAGCAGGTCCTCCCACTTTAAAACTACAATAATCAGCAAGCTTTACATTTTTTTCTACTTTGACAGAGTTTATTTTCTTTAAAATTTTTGTTAAACTATTTATATCAGAGCTATAATTCATCTTATTTCTCCTTTATGATTAGTAATTAGTTTAAATTATAAATTCTTCATTTAATATAATATGCTATATTAAATAGAAAATCAATGGGGAGTCTCTATTTTGAAGAAGGGGTTGGGTATTTATATGAAGTATAAAGAAATTAAGATAACAGATATTGAAAGTCGTGAAGATCAGGTGCGCAGTGATTTTTCTGAAGAAAGAATAGACAGTCTTGCTAAATCTATTGCTGAAGTAGGGCAGCTGCAGCCGGTTGTTGTTCAGAAAAAAGATGATCATTATCTTTTAATTGCCGGTGAAAGAAGGTTGAGGGCTGTAAAAAAAGATGACAAAGAAAAAATTGCAGCTGTAATTCTTGAGGAAGAGGTTTCACAGGAAAAATTTAGACAGATTCAATTAATAGAAAATCTGCAGCGCCAGGATTTAAATCCGCTGGAAAGAGCAATTTCAATAAATAAATTTATGGAAGATAATAATTTATGTAAAAAAGATGCTGCTGAAAAATTGGGAGTTGCTCGAACAACTTTAACACTCTGGTTAAATATTTTAGAGATGAAGGAAAAATATCAGCAGGAAGTTCTGAAAGAGGACTCTCCTATTACCTTATCACATTTGAGTCTGGCCCATGCACTTTCTTCAAAAACTGATGATCCCAATAAAGCCAATCAGCTTCTGGATGCAGTAATCAAACACAACTTAAGCCGTAAAGAAACGCAGGCTGTAATAGATATATTTCATAAATATCTTCATCTGCCAATGGAAGAGGCTGTTTCGGCTGTGCTTTTAAAAAGAGAAAGAATGAAGCTTCAAGATTACTGGGAGGATGACAGCAGCAGAAGTTCACATAATCCGGTTCGCAAATTATTTCGCTCATTTAGTAATATAAATGATAATTTAGAAGAATTTATGGAAGAAGAGGGAGACCTACCTGAAAAAGATCAGGAAGAGCTTTTAGATGAATTTTTATATTTATATCAAATTATGGGAATCTTAATCCCGGAACTAAAAAATCAATCTTTAGAGAATTTACTAGAAAAAATTAAATCTAATTAAAAAGCAGGAATCAGACAATTATTAGAGAATTTGATTATTAATAGAGGTCTGACGTCTAACAGCAGAATTGGATATCAATTTTTAATATAATTAATATAACTTAGGGGTGTAATTTTGGAGAATGAAAAAAGAGTAATTTTAGTAGTGATGGACAGTGTTGGCATAGGAGAATTAGATGATGCGGCGGAATATGGTGATCAGGGTGCTGCTACACTGCAGAATACTGCAGCAGAAGTTGGCGGTCTGGAACTTCCGAATTTAGAAAAATTGGGGCTTGGGAAAATAGTTAATATTAAAGGCTTAAGTTCTGAGCTTAAAGCTGAAGGAGCTTATGGAAAGGCAGCAGAAAAATCAAAAGGCAAAGATACAACTACAGGTCACTGGGAAATTGCCGGCTTGATTTCTGAACAGCCTTTTCCTACTTATCCTGACGGCTTTCCGGCTGAGGTTATGGATCAGTTCCATGAGGCAATTGGAAGAGAATCGCTGGCCAATAAGCCGGCTTCAGGAACATTTATTATAGAAGAACTGGGTCGGGAGCATATGGAGACCGGGAAACCGATTGTTTATACTTCTGCAGATAGTGTTTTTCAGATAGCAGCTCATGAAGATGTAATATCAGTGAAAGAGCTTTATGATTACTGTCAAAAGGCAAGAGAAATTCTGCAGGGAAAACATGCAGCAGCCAGAGTTATTGCCCGACCCTTTGTGGGGGAGCCCGGTAATTTTGAGCGGACAGAAAGAAGAAAAGATTTTTCTCTGACTCCACCAGAGCCTTCAGTCCTTAATTATCTTAAAGACAAAGGTTTAGAAGTAAATGCAGTGGGCAAAATAACATATATTTTCAATCACAGCGGAATTACAGATGCAGTCACAACTTCTGATAATATGGAGGGTGTTGATAAAACTATTGAATATATGGAGCAGACTGAAAAAGGATTGATTTTTACTAATTTAGTTGATTTTGATCAGAATTATGGACACCGCCGTAATGTAGAAGGCTATGCTGAGGCTTTAGAGAATTTTGATCAGAGAATTCCTGAAATTAAAGCCGCAATGAGGGATGATGATCTGTTAATCATAACTGCTGACCACGGCTGTGATCCAACACATCAGGGAACAGACCACACCAGAGAATATATTCCGATTCTGGCCTATGGTAAAAAAATCAAGAATAATCTTGATCTGGGCAGCAGAGATTCTTTTAGTGATATTGCAGCTACAATTGCTGATATCTTTGGGATTAATAAGTTGGAAAATGGAAAAAGTTTTAAAAACGATATAATTGATACTAAATAACAAATATTATTTATAGCAGAGTAGTTATTTTTCATCATCTTTTAAAAAGTCTAGTGTGTTTTTTAGCTAATACAAGACAGAAACATAAATTAGGCACAAAAAAAGGAAATATTTTAGTCAGCGAGAATATATTAAATAAGTAATATATTAATTTTAGGAGGAATTAAAGATGACAGTAAGGGAATTTGCAGCAAAATACAAACTGGAAGTTGTGGCTGGAAATAACTTGGATGCTGAAATTAATGGTGCTTATTTTGGTGATGACCCTCATGATGTAATGAAAATGGCAGAAGAGGGTAATATCTGGCTGACTACTCTAGATGATCTGGTTGCTGTGGGTGTAGCGCTGTTAGCTGATATTTCAGCTGTAATTTTAGTAGAAGGCCGGGAGTTTGAACATATAGCGGTTAAAAAGGCCTGCAGTAAAAACGTAAATTTGCTGAAATACAGGGGTTCAAAATTTGAATTAGCCGGACAGTTTTATGAAGAACTAAAATAATTGATTTTTGTTAGGGGGGCTCAAATTTTATAATTGTTTTCCTTAATAAAGCTCCTCTTTAATTATCTGCATAAATTTATCTGCAGATTTTGATAGTGGAATACTTTTCATCTTTACTACTGCCAGTTTTCTTGCTGGCAGTTTTTCTTTTGTTTTAAGCTCATAAAGATTTTCGGCTCTGAGATTAAGGCAGTATTCAGGTACCAGAGAAATTCCAAGTCCAATTTTTGTCATTTCAATTAACAGGTCAACACTTCCAAGCTCAACTGCAGCTTCAATTTTGATTCCCAGTTCATTCAATGTTTTTTCCAGGAATTTGCGGGTTGTAGTTTTTGATTCCAGCATCAGTAGAGGATAATTTTTTAATTTTTCCAGTTTTATTTCTTTTTTAGATAATTCCTTAAATTCTCTGCCTGCAATAAAAACATCATTAAAGCTGAAAATTTCCCAATATTCCATCTGCTCAGTAATTTTTGGGTTAGGTAGATTACTGATAATTAAGTCCACTTTATTCTGCTGCAGGAGATCAATACAGGTGCTGGAGGTTCTGTTGGTTATCTGAATCTGAATATCTGGATAGAGCTGATGAAATTTATTTAAGTAAGGCAGCAGATAGTCTTTAGAGATTGTGTCATTGGCACCAATATGAATTTCTCCCCTTTTTAAAGCATTGATTTCTCTGATGCTTTTTTCGCCATTTTTAATTAAATTAAAGGCCGGTTCTATATGGTCGAAAAGTATTCTGCCTGCTTCAGTTAGCTGAACATTTTTGGTGCTTCTAATAAATAAATCAGTTTTTAATTCTTCTTCCAGATTTTTTATATTTTGACTGACTGCAGATTGTGAGATAAAAAGATTTTCAGCTGCTTTAGAAAAACTCAAATTTACTGCAACCTGATAAAAAACTCTGTATAATTCATAATTTAAAGCCATTGATTAGCTCTCCTTATTAATAGTATTAGAATCATTAATTTTACTTCTTAATTGTATCATTCTATAATTAAATTGCAAGGAGATTTTTGTTCAGATAAAAGTTAATTCTAATAAAAATTATAATCTCACTCCACTAATAATATTTAAGACAAACTAAGTTTCTTAATTTAAATAAATTGAACTACCTTCCCGATTGCCGCCTCCTGCGGCACGGTTAGCTATAAACATCGTGTTTATAGGTTCAATTTATTTAAATTATTCAACAAGTTTTACTAAAAAATATTATTAAGTCACTCATTATAATTTTTATTAGGATTAACAGCTTTAATTAAAAAATCTCTTGTAATTGAACTATGAATTCTGAAGAATGGGAAACTAATTTTAAATTTAGTTATCGCAGAATGGAGAATACATTAAGACTTCAGTTAAGATATTAATTACTTTAAAATAGTCTTTAGCAGTTACATAAAAATTTTAAAAAAGGGGCGCTTAAAATGGCAGAAAAGATCAGACGGGTTTTTGTTGAGAAAAAGGAAGGTTTTGATGTAGAGGCGGAAGATCTGCTGCATGATTTTAGAGAGAGTCTGGAGCTGGAGCACTTAGAAACTTTAAGGCTGCTCAACCGCTACGATATCACTGAAATTTCTGATTCGGCTTATGAAGAGGCATGTGAGATGATACTGGCCGAGCTGCCGGTTGATTTAATTTATCAGGAGAAAATTGAAACTGCAGCTGACGAAAAAGTTTTTGCTGTTGAATATCTTCCAGGTCAGTATGACCAGCGGGCCGATTCGGCTGAGCAGTGTATTCAGATTTTAAATAATGATGAAAAGCCGACTGTCAGGGTGGCCCAGGTTTTTATTTTAAAGGGAGATTTGAGCGAAGCAGAAATTGAAAAAATTAAAAACTATTATATTAACCCTGTTGATTCGCGAGAGGCAGCACTCAAAAAACCAGAAAGTCTGAAAATGCAGTATAAAGTGCCGGAAAAGGTAGAAACTGTGACTGGATTTATTGAAGCTGATGAGCGGGGTCTGGAAAAACTTTTAGCTGAACTGGGGCTGGCAATGAGTATGGCTGATTTGAAACATACTCAAAAGTATTTTAGAGACGAAGAAAAAAGAAATCCAACAATTACAGAGATTAGAGTCCTTGACACTTACTGGTCTGATCACTGCCGCCATACAACTTTTTTAACTAAAATTGAGAAGGTGGAAATAGAAGATAGTAAGTTTACACAGGGCGTTAAAAAGGCTTATCAGGAGTATTTAAATGGCCGCCAGCAGATTTATCAGAATCAGGAAAAGGACATCTGTCTAATGGATATTGCTCTGCTGGGAATGAAAGAATTGAGAGCAGAGGGCAAATTAGAAGATTTAGAGATTTCAAATGAAGTTAATGCAGCCAGTATTGAAGTTACTGTAGATGTAGACGGTCAGGATGAAGACTGGCTGGTGATGTTTAAAAATGAAACCCACAACCATCCCACAGAGATTGAGCCTTTTGGTGGAGCAGCAACCTGTCTGGGTGGGGCGATTAGAGATCCTCTTTCCGGACGTTCTTATGTTTATCAGGCAATGCGGGTTACTGGAGCTGGAGATCCCCGGACTCCAATTGAAGAAACTTTAGAAGGTAAACTGCCGCAGAAAAAAATTGTGCAGGAAGCATCTGATGGCTACAGTTCTTATGGAAATCAGATCGGCCTGGCAACTGGAATGGTCAATGAGATTTATAATGAGCGCTATCTGGCCAAACATATGGAAATAGGAGCTGTGATTGCAGCAGCTCCAAAAGAAAATGTAGTTCGTGGTCAGGCGCTGCCGGGAGATATTGTTGTACTGCTCGGTGGTAAAACAGGTCGTGATGGCTGTGGAGGAGCCACTGGATCATCTAAGGTTCACACTGAAGATTCAATTGAAGAGAGCAGTGCTGAAGTTCAAAAGGGTAATCCTCCAACAGAAAGAAAAATTCAGCGTCTGTTTAGAAATCCAGAGGTCAGCAAAAAGATTAAAGTCTGTAATGACTTTGGAGCTGGTGGAGTTTCTGTTGCTATTGGTGAGCTGGCTGATGCGCTGGAAATTAATCTGGATGCTGTACCCAAAAAATATGAAGGATTGGATGGAACTGAGCTGGCAATTTCTGAATCACAGGAAAGAATGGCAGTTGTTATTGAGTCTGAAGATGTAGCTAAGTTTATTGAGCTGGCAGAAGAAGAGAATCTGGAAGCAACTGTGGTAGCGGAAGTTAAATCCCATAATCGTTTAATTATGGAGTGGAATGGTGATGATATAGTTAATTTAAGCCGTACTTTTCTGGATACAAATGGAGCCACCCAAAAAACGGAAGTTAAGGTTATAGAGCCGATTGAAGCGGAAAATTATTTCAAAAATGCTGCTGGAGAACGCCTGGTTGGAGCAGATAGTCTGAAAGAAAAATGGCTCAAGAACTTGGCAGATATTAATGTGGCAAGTCAAAAAGGATTAATCGAAAAATTTGACAGCTCAATTGGAGCTGGCAGTGTGACAATGCCTTTTGGCGGCAAATATCAGCTGACTCCAACCCAGGCAATGACCGCAAAAATTCCTTTAATCAAAGGAGAAACGAATACGGGTACAATTATGAGCCATGGATATGATTCAAAATTAACTACCTGGAGTCCTTTTCATGGAGCTTTATATGCAGTAATCGAATCAACTGCTAAAATTGCTGCTTCAGGTGGAGACTATTCTAAAATTAGATTTACTTTTCAGGAATATTTTGAGAGGCTGAGAAATAATCCTGAACGCTGGGGCAAACCATTTAGTGCTCTCCTGGGAGCCTATAAAGCTCAGAAAGATTTTGGACTGCCTGCCATCGGTGGTAAGGACAGTATGTCCGGAAGCTTTAAAGATATAGATGTACCTCCAACTTTAGTTTCCTTTGCAGTAGATACAGTTGATGTCAATAATGTGATTTCACCTGAATTTAAAGAAGCTGGCAGTAAGTTAATTTATCTGCCGGTTGAGCGGGATGGAACCGAACTGCCGAATATTAAAAAACTCAAAGAGAATTACAGCCGAACTGAAAAATTAATTTCTACAGGCAAAATTAAAGCTGCTTCAGCAATTACAATTGGTGGTCTGGCAGAAGCTGTTTCTAAGATGAGTTTTGGTAATAAAATTGGAGCAGAGATTACTGCTGACCTCAATGAAGGAGAATTATTTTCTCCCGAATATGGAGCTCTGATTTTAGAGGTTTCAGCTGAGGCAGCTGTCGAAGAATTGTTTAAAGGTTTAGATTATAAAGTTTTGGGAAAAACAATCAGAAAAGAAATTATAAAAGTTAAAGAAAATATAATTACCATAAAAGAAGCATTAGAGAACTGGCAGCAGCCTTTAGAGAAAATATATAAAACTGAGGTCGCTGAAGATGAGATTGCTGCTTTAGTGAAGCCAGGATTAGAAGAAGAGTTGTTAAATTATGAAGCCTATCAGAGTAAGCAGAGTTTTAGTTCTGAGGTGAGAATTGCCAAACCCAGGGTCTTAATTCCTGTTTTTCCGGGCACAAACTGTGAATATGATACAGCGCGTCAGTTTAGAGAAGCTGGAGCTGAGGTTGAAACTTTTATCTTTAAAAATTTAGAGCCGGAACAGATAGAAAACTCAATTGAAAAAATGGCAGCGTTAATTAAAAATTCACAGATTGTGATGCTGCCTGGTGGATTTAGTGCTGGAGATGAACCTGATGGATCCGGAAAATTCATTGCTGCGGTATTTAGAAATCCAGAAATTAAACAAGCTGTAATGGAGCTTTTAAATGAGCGGGAAGGCTTAATGCTGGGTATCTGCAATGGCTTCCAGGCTTTGGTTAAGCTGGGACTTTTACCATACGGTGAAATAAGAGACCTAACTGAAGATTCTCCAACTTTAACTTATAATACAATTGGGCGCCATGTTTCTCAGATGGTAAATACTAAGATTACTTCTAATAAATCACCCTGGCTTGCTAATGTGGAAGTTGGAGAAATCCATTCAATACCGGTTTCTCATGGCGAAGGACGTTTTGTTGCAGAGCCAGCAGTGATCAAAAAACTACAGCAGAATGGACAGATTGCCACCCAATATGTAGATTTAGAGGGAAAAGCAGCAGTGGAAATGCCTCACAATCCAAATGGTTCAATGGCAGCTGTAGAGGGAATCTGCAGTCCTGATGGACGAATTTTCGGGAAAATGGGTCACTCAGAGCGAATTGGGAAAAATGTGGCTAAAAATATAATTGGTAAAAAAGATCAGAAGTTATTTAAAGCGGGAGTAGATTATTTTAAACGTGCATGTACCGTTTGCTGAACCAATTTTTTCCAATGAGGATATAATTCCGAAAGATAATAAAAATTCATATTTCCTTCACATTTCTCCTTTATGATATAATTAAAGCAAGATACTCAAGATTAAAATAAAGGAGTAGTGATATTATGTTTAGATTTGGTCCTATGGGAAGATTCGGACATATGGGATTTAACAGTTTCTTGGGAGGTGGAGGCTTTATGATGATTTTCTGGTTTATTCTGCTTGCAGCGGTAATTTATTATATTGTACAGAAAAGTAATGAAAACAAAAATTACAGCCAGCGAAATGATAATTCTCATAATAATGTTCAGCAGTTAAACAGCAATCATAGAGACAGTGCAGAAGAAACTGCTCGTCAGCGCTATGCTAAAGGTGAGATTTCCAAGGAAGAATATGAAGAAATTATTAATAATTTGAGAAAATAAATTTTATAAATTTATTAAAGCAGCTTTGATTCTAAAAAAGAATCAGGCTGTTTTTTTTTATTATATTTCGACAAAAGATGACAGGTTTCCGGTGTGTGTAGATAACATAAGGTGTACATTAACGGTTAAAAATAGTATAATAAAGTTAAATATAAGTAAATATGTAATATAAGTAGAGAGGAGATAAGTCTATGGGCCTGGAATTAGAACAGTATAAATTGATAGTAGAAAACACACCTAATTTAATCTGGGTATCCGGGGTGGATGGAAAATGCTACTATTTTAATCAGACCTGGTTAGATTTTCGCGGGCGCAGTTTAGGTGAGGAGTATGGATATGGCTGGTTTGAAGAAGGGGTACATCCAGATGACAAAGAGCGCTGTCTTGAGATTTATACTGAAAATTTCGAAAAGAAAAAAGAATTTCAGATGGTTTACAGACTAAAAAGACATGATGGAGAATATCGCTGGATAGATGATTCTGGAGCTCCTTTTTATGATGAAGCAGGTAATTTTTCGGGCTTTGTAGGTAGCTGTGTTGATATTACAGAGAGAATTAGGGGTCAGCAGTATAAGGAAAGGGCTATCAGAGATGGACTGACAGGTATTTTTAATCGGCAGTACTTTTTTGATCTGATGAATGAAGAGTATTATAAAGCAGTGGAAAACAAGAATTCTCTTTCAGTGATTATGTTTGATGTAGATAAGTTTAAATCAATCAATGATAATTTTGGTCATCTAGTTGGAGATCAAGTTTTAAAAGCAATTTGTAATTCAGTTAATCAGGTAATCAGAGATTTTGATATTTTTGCTAGATATGGTGGAGATGAATTTGTAGTGGGACTTCCTGATACTGATATTAAAGATGCTAATAAGGTTGCAGTCCGGATTAAAGAAAAAATAAATAAAATTGAAATTGAAGCTGCAGAAAAGCTAGAAATTTCCTGCAGTATTGGAACTGTCACCTTAAATAATGAGCACAGCATTGAAGATTTAGTTGACAGGGCTGACAGAGCGCTATACATCTGCAAAAATGATGGGGGAAATTGTGTGGTGAATTATCATCAGCAATTTGCCCAACGGCCTTAAAGTCTGCTATAATTAAATTTGTTGTATAAAACTTTTAAATTTTTGAGGTGAAATTAATGAGAACGGTTGGAACAGAAGTAAGAGGTATCAGAGCCCCTATAGTTAAAGAGGGAGATCAGCTGGTTAATATTGTTGTTGAGTCTTTAAAAAAGTCGATAAAAGCAGAAGGGGTTAAACTCAGAGATAAAGATGTTCTGGGAGTTACTGAATCTTTAGTTGCTCGAGCTCAGGGTAATTATATTGATCTTGACGATATCGCAGCTGAAATTGAGAAAAATTTTGAAGGGGACTCAATTGGAATTGTATTTCCTATTTTGAGCCGAAATCGTTTTTCTATGATTTTAAAAGGAATTGCCCGCAGCGGCAAGAAGATTTATCTACAGTTAAGCTATCCCAATGATGAAGTAGGAAATCCTCTTTTAGATTCTCGAAAAATTTATGACTTAAAAATTGACCCCTATAACTATGTCATCAGCGAAGAAGAGTATTATCAAAAATTTGGAGATTTTAAACATCCATTTACAGGCGTTAATTATGTTGATCTATATAAAGAAATTGCTGCTGAAACAGAAATTGAAATAATAGCAGCAAATCAGCCGCAGACAATACTGAATTATACAGATCAAATAATTGCTGCTGATATTCATACTCGAGAAAGGACAAAAGAAATTTTAAGAGAAAATGGTGCCTACAAGGTTATTAGTTTAGATCAGCTTTGTAATCAGAATCAGGGTAAAGGATATAATCCAGATTACGGACTACTGGGTTCTAATAAGGCCTCTGAAAATCGTTTAAAACTTTTTCCAAAAGATGGACAGCAGTTTGTTGAGGCAGTACAAAAGGAAATAAAAGAATTTAGTGGTCAAGAAGTAGAAGTGATGATTTATGGAGATGGTGCTTTTAAAGATCCTGCAGCTAAAATCTGGGAGCTTGCAGATCCCGTTGTGTCTCCAGCTTATACCAGCGGATTAGAGGGAACTCCCAATGAAGTTAAATTAAAATATTTAGCTGATAATGAGCTTAAAGACTTAAAGGGAACAGAACTTTTAGAAGCTATGAAAGATGAAATTAAAGAAAAAGAAACTGATTTAACTGCCAATATTAAGGCACAGGGAACAACTCCCAGAAGGTTAACAGATTTGCTTGGAAGTTTATGTGACTTAGTTAGCGGCAGTGGAGATAAGGGGACGCCAATAATTTTAATTCAGGGCTATTTTGATAATTTGGCAGATGAATAAATTATTTTAAAGTCATTAATAACAAAGGAGAAGAAATAATGAAGGAAAAAATTGCAGTTGTAACTGACAGTACTTCAGATTTGACAAAGGCTGATTTAGAAAAGTATGGAATCGAATCAATTCCACTAAAAGTTATTTACAGTGATCAGCAGTTTCATGATCGAGTTGATATAACACCAGCCGAGGTTTATGAAAGTTTTGAGCATGAAATACCAACAACATCAATGCCTTCTCCCCAGGAAATCATGGATGTCTATAATAAATTAAAAGATGAGGGATATACCCATATTATCTCTATTCATATTTCCAGCGGACTTTCTGCAACTTACAGTAACTGTATGATGGTTTCTGATC
>JBKHDA010000009.1:0-48849 GCA_046541575.1 Halanaerobium sp.
TCCTTTTTCTCTTCTTTTTCGGCAATATATTTATTTAAAGCCTCTTTAACCAGATGAAATTTCTATTCCTTAAATTTAAAGCGAAAACTTCTCTATCGACTCATCCATAATATCCTGAGTTATCCCAATATAGTCCAGAGTGATACTGGGAGAAGAATGATTGAATAATTTCTGCAGCAGGGCCACATCCTTATTCTTTTTATAGTGATGGTAGCCAAAAGTTTTGCGGGTTGAATGGCAGCCAATACTTTCCAGTCCGGCTTTACGACCGGCAGAACTTAAAATTCTGTAGGCCTGAAAACGGGATAAGGGCTTATTCTGACCAATCCGACTCTGAAATAGATACTCGTGGTCACCCATGTTTTCAATATAATCATTAAGCTCCCGGCGCAGGTTGGAATTGATCAAAAACTTCTTGTTTTTAGAGGTTTTCTGTTCTTTGAGCACAATATGGCTTTTAGCCCGCACATCTTCCACCTTAAGCTTTAACATATCACTGATCCTCAAACCGGTATTGATCCCCAGTACAAAAAGTATATAATTGCGGTAACTCTGCTGATGCAGAATCTTTTTCAGCTCTGCAATCTTTGTTTTATCTCTAATCGGCTCTACTTTATTCATCTGGACTCCCTTCTGCAGTGCCTGGATAAGCTGAATCTAAAAAATTACTTTATCTATATTATAGCACTTTCTAGAAGAAATTTTAAGCATTATTTACAAAATTATCTAATTAAATACATATCAGATCTAAAAAACCGGATACCCAAAGGCATCCGGTTTAATTATTTTTACTCTATTTTAATATTTTTTGCAGATTTTCCTGATTAAATTCTTCAATCACTAAATCAGCATTGGACAGATCCTGGCTTTCATCCTGAGCCCGGTTAAAACCGACAACCTTTGCACCGGCTCTCTGCGCTCCGTTAACTCCATGTTCTGTATCTTCGATAACCAGACATTCTTCTGCCTTAACTCCCAGTTTTTCTGCTGCTTTAAGGAAGATATCTGGAGCAGGTTTTCCATTTTCAATTGCATTGCCGTCAATGTAGCCTTCCATATACTGCTCAAGCTCAAAACGCTGATAAATATGTTCAATTACCGGTTCATAGGAAGATGAAGCAATAATCATTTTATAACCATGGTCTTTTAGAAAATCAAACCACTCCTTAACTCCTGGCATCAGTTCCAGCTCTTCAGCCTCAGCCAGTCCCTGATAAGATTCGTGAATATGGTCTTCCATAAAATCTTCAATCTTGTAATGCGAAAACTCATCTTTAACCTGATAGCGGTCCAAAATATCTTCCCAGATATCCTTTAGATTAGCTCCCATATGCCGATCATAATCTTCCTGAGTCAGGTTAAATCCATATTTTTCGTAGATTTCCTGATTAACTTTTTCGTAAATTGGTTCTGAATCAATAATTGTTCCATCCATATCAAAAATTACAGCTTTGATCATTATTTTATCACCCGTTATTTAAAAATTTTATTTCCACTATTTGCTAAGTACCCGGTACCTACATCACAAATCCGGCTGCAAGATAAAGCACTAAGGCCAGTGCTCCATTGGCCAGGGCATAAGGCAGCTGAGTATTAACATGGTCAATATGATCTGAAGCAGAAGCCATCGAAGATATAATTGTAGTATCAGAAATAGGTGAACAGTGATCACCCATTATTCCTCCGGAGACTACAGCTCCGATTGTCGGATATAAAGGTGCTCCCATAGCTACAGCCATCTGAATTCCAATCGGCATCATTATCCCAAAGGTTCCCCAGCTGGTTCCGGTGGCAAAGGCCATTAAAGAAGCCATAATAAAGACAATTGCCGGTCCAAAACCACCACTGACCCTGCCTTCAACTAAAGATGCCATGTACTCTCCTGTTTCTAAATAACCAATTACATTTCCTATTGCAAAAGCGGTTATCAAAAGAATAGCGACCGGCACTATAGCTCCAATTCCCTGATAAACATAATCTATATACTCCTGTAAGGACATAATTCCCTGCAGCACATATAAAGCTCCGGCAAAGGTTACAGCAGCAATTACAGCCCAGAAAACCGAAGTCGAACCCGAGCCCTGCAGAATACTGCCATCACCAGTTATGTAAAGGCTGAGCGGCATCATTGCTATTAATACAAAAATGGGAAGCAGCATATTTCTCATCTTTGGAGTAACTCCTTCTTTAGGAGGAGTAGCTGTTGCTTCCTCAGAAACCATAGGTGTTGCTCCTTTTCTTAAAAGCAGTCCTTCTTCTGAGGCTCTTTTTTCTGCCTTAGCCATTGGGCCCCAGTCATTACCGGTCATGATATAATAGGCAACTGCAATTATAGCAATTATTGAATAAAATTGAAAGGGTAAAGATTTTGCTAAAAGCTCGGCTGCAGTACCATCTACAACTCCATTGGCAATCTGGACTCCGATTACTCCCATCAGCATTGCTCCCCAGCCGTTAAGTGGAATCAGTCCACAGACCGGAGCTGAGGTTGAGTCACAGACATAGGCCAGCTTTTCTCTGGACACCTTATACTTATCTGTTAAAGGTCTGGCAACTGTTCCGGCAACCAGGCTGGTAATTGATGATTCTATAAAAATAACTAAACCTGTAATATAGGCTAATAATAAGGCCCCTTTTTTATCCTTAACTATATTTCTCTTTTTAGTCAGATAATTGATAAAGCCCTTTACTCCACCTGAGGCAGAAATTACAGTTATTAAACCTCCAACTAAAAATGAAAAAATAATGGTTTTAGTAATCCAGCCCTCAGAAAATATAGCCACAATTTCTTCTAAGGTCATATTTACTGCAGCAAAAAAAGACCAGTCAGTTAAAATCATTGCTCCAGAAAAAATACCCAGAATTAGTGAAATTAAAACCTGTTTGGTCGTTAAAGCAAGTAAAATCGCAATTATTGGTGGTAAAATACTCCAGATTCCATATTCCATATTTTTATTCCTCCTTCAATAGATAGGTGCCCTGCACCACTAATATTTAGTAATATTTTTTAATAATTAAGCCAGATAACTACTAATTATTATACCATAAATTTTCTGAAAATAATAATGTTCTCTCCAAATCTGAAGCACAAATTATAAACTTGTATTGAGTTTACATTTACTAAATCGATTAATCTGATATAATAAATATAGAAATGAATAAGATTAAGTTAAAATAATTTGAGGAGGTTTTTTAATGCCTTATTTAGCTGATGAAAATCGTTATCAAAAAATGGAGTATAATTACACCGGAAACAGTGGTCTCAAACTTCCGGCAATTTCTTTAGGTTTATGGCACAACTTTGGTGGTGTGGACACCTTAGAAAATGCCCGCAAAATGCTGCGCAGGGCTTTTGATTTAGGAATCACTCACTTTGATCTGGCCAATAATTACGGACCTCCTGCTGGTTCTGCCGAAGAAACAATGGGAATTTTAATGGAAAAAGACTTCAGACCCTACAGAGATCAATTGATTATTTCTTCTAAGGCCGGTTATTATATGTGGCCTGGTCCATATGGAGACTGGGGTTCCCGCAAATACTTAATTTCAAGTATTGATCAGAGCTTAAAAAGGATGGGTCTTGATTATGTAGACATCTTTTATCACCACCGACCAGATCCTGACACTCCGCTCGAAGAAACTATTGGTGCTTTAAAACAGATTCAGGATCAGGGAAAAGCTTTATATGTAGGTATTTCAAACTACAATGCTGTCCAGACTAAAAAAGCAGTAGAAGTTGCTGAAAAAATGGGAGTTAACCTACTTTTAAATCAGTTTAACTATTCTATCTTTGATCGCTGGTCAGAAGAGGAAAATCTATTAGGAACCCTTAAAGATGCAGGTATGGGTTCAATTATTTATTCTCCACTTGCCCAGGGATTATTAACTGATAAATATCTTGGAGGAATTCCAGAGGACTCAAGAGCTGCTAAAGAAAGCGGCTTCCTGAAAAAAGACAGTATTACCGAAGAAAAATTAGAAAAAGTAAGACAGTTAAACGATATTGCTGCTGACAGAGGCCAGAGCCTGTCTCAGATGGCTTTAGCCTGGATTTTAGAACAGGGAGTTACTTCTGTTCTTGTAGGAGCAAGTAAAGTTGAGCAAATTGTTGAAAATGCCGGTACCATTAACAATACCGACTTTACCAATGAAGAACTGGCCGCTATTGAAGCGATTGTGGCCAATTAATCTGGTACCGGGTACCTGAGAATATTTGGAAATAAGATAAAGGCTAAAACCCTGATTAAGGGCTTTAGCCTTTTTTGTTATTCTTCAGCTTTAGTTTTAATTTACTTTTTCGATTTTTACATTATCGATATAGATTGAAGTAGCTGATCCATTATTTATTTTAGGTACCGGGTATTAGAAATCGATTTAGGTACCTGGTACAAACGAGATCTGTATCTCTTTAAACTTACCTTCTCTTATTTTTTCTGCCAGTTCACCTCTGACAGCAGTGCCTTCAACGCGATATTCTTCTCCAGACTGATCAATCAGTTTATAGGCAGCCGGACTGACTCCATTATCACCAAAGGTATCTGCTCGCTCCGGGTTGTGATAAATAACCAGAGTCTGACCCAGGAATCTGTAGGCAAAAGCATTGGCCGGTATTTCTACCTCAACTGCTTCTTTTTCGCTGAGCTGCAGTTTTTCAATCCTCTTTTCTCTGGTAAAGAGTTCCGCTGTTAAATTGGGTTCTGGAGCATAAATTAGCTCTCCAGCCTCAGTTTTAAATGGTTCCTTCCCAAAGGACATCAGTGACCACATGTTGATATATTCTGCAGTTGAACCGCTGAGTCTGGCAATATAGCCGCGGCCGTGATTTTTTGTATCCCCATTTAAACTGCTTAGAATAAAAGAAGAGTTTTCTAAAATACTGCGGCCGTAAATCTCCGGGTCCTGAAAAGGAACCAGGGCAGCTTCAACTGCCTGATAATATTCTTCAATCAGTCCATTTTTAATCAGTTCCAGCAGATATTTATATTCCATATGCAGCCAGATTGAACCATTTTCCAGCCAGCCGGGACTGAAGGCCCTTGCTCTTCCAATCTCATAGCTTTCTTCCTTTAAGTCACCATTAACTCTGTACATTCCAAGCTTCTGATCATAGAGTTCACCTGCTTTAACACTTTCTGCCAGAGCCTGAGCTTCTTTTTGATCTTCTAAAACTTTCATGCCTCTGACCTGTGCTTCTAAAAACGGAGGCAGTTTATGCTGCTTAAATTTCTTAACAGTAACTTTTTCCAGACCGCTTTCTGATTTAGCTCCAAGCTTCTCGTATTCCTCTGCCTGATAGCTGTAGTACATTGTATATAACCCATCTTCCTCGCGGGCCAGCTTGACCGCCCGCTCAAGTTTGGCTTCAATCTTATTTAAAAATTTCTTTATTTTACGAATAGAAACTAAATCTTCGCTGCCTTTTAAGCCGGAAAAGACCTGTTCTCGATATTCCTCTTTAATCTGACCGGCCTGCTGCCAGTAGAGAAAATCCTGGTCTGATTTAACTTCTGTTAAAAGATGGTCCAGATTATCCAGGAAATTAGAAATTTCCACTGCCAGCTTTAGTTCTTTATCTAAATCGATTTCTGAAACAGCAGCATAAATAAATCTGGTCAATCTCAAAAGCTCCATTGTCTCAGCAATTGAAGAGCCGAAGATTCCAGGCAGTCCATTTAAAGCATCATACCAGCCCGGCTTATTTGCTTCCATCTCAATTCCCATTCCGTAGGGGTCAAGACTTGCCGCTTTGTTGAGCACTAAAGTTAAGAGTTTATTGAAAAGATTTGTAGTATAAATCTCCCCGGCTTCTGTTCTTAAATAATAGGGAAATTTGCTGCGGCCGGCAATCTTTTCTTTCTTCTTCTGATCAGCAGCAACTGCATTGTACTGGCGCGGACCGTTTTCTGTTAACAGATATTTTTCACTGCGGGGCTTAACCTTAACATGAGAATCATAAAATGTATAATCAGATTGCTCAAAGAGCAGCTCTTTTTTCTTTTCCGGATATAAGGCCAGATAGTTTTCAATCAAATCAAGATTATAGGTCCAGTGGTCAATCCAGTAGCCCTCACCAAATTTGGCCTCAGTCCAGCTTGCTGCTTTAGCTACTAATAGATTAATAAATTCTGTAATTGTAGATTTCAATTCTAAATCATGATTATCAATAAAAACAGCTATTTCTCCCGGTGTAAAAGGATCTGCAAGTCGTTTTTGTATTTTATCTTTATCAGAACCTTCAATTTGCGCCATCACTTTTCTGAAAGCAGCTTCAGAATCTAAATAAAACTTACTGCCTTCAATTACCAGCGGATTATAGCCGTCTGCCTGAATTAAATCAGCAAATAATTTTAAGTTGTCTCTTTTAATTTCCGGATTAAAGTAAAGATCACAGCGTCTATTCTGGTTGACATCTCTGAAATTACCATTACCCTGAGAAAAATATGTCGGCTCTAATAAAAATTCATTATAATCTCTTTCTAAATCACCGTGTTTGCGGGAAAAAATATGGTAGGTCGTTTTCTCTTCCTGGCCTAAAGATAAAGGAAAACCTCCGCGGAGCAGATTATCCATAAAAGTCTGACGGCTGTAGGCATCAAGCTCTTTTCTGCCGCTGACTGTAAAGATGTGATCAGCATAATAATTATGAATACTTTCTGATTCAGCTCTTTTCTGCTGCAGATAGCCCGGCTCTAAAACCCGCTCTTTAATTTCACTTAATCTTTCCTGGTCAGCAAGGTTGCCAAAAACTGAAGCTATTTCTAATTTTTCACCAGCTTCTAAATTCTTCTTGGCTGCTGCCATAGCTGAAGGGAAGCGGTTTTCTAAAATTTGTTCACCCTGATAGTCACTGAGTTCTTTTCGCTCAAAACCCGGTGCTGTTTCCAGACCTGTTTTTTCGGCAAAAATCACATCCGGATCTACCAGTGGAGTCAGCAGTTCATTTTTCCCGTCCCTGGCAAAGGAAATATAAAAATTACCGGCTGTCATCTCTTTAACCTCTGCTTCATCCTCTGCCGAAGCCCGCAGCTTGTAAAATGGTGTTTTGGTCTCAAAAGAATCAACCATTGCCCAGGCTGAAATAGTCTGACTTACTTCTTTGAGATCTTCATTTTCGATACCAAAAGGAATTAATATCGGCATCCCATCTAAAACTTCAACTTCTCTTGCCCCGGCAGCTGTATTTTCAACTGCCACCTCTCTTACCAGGGCTCCAAAATCTTCATTAGGCAGAATATAATAGCTGACTGTTGTCTTTAAATTCAGGTTGAGATTTTTCTCTTCAATTTTTAAAGAATCAGGAGCAATAATCATCTTAGTTTTAATCTCCTGATTAAGATTTCTAAATGGCTCATACACTTTATCTTCCGCCTTTAATTTAATAAAGGTGCGGAAACCCTTAGTTTCAACATTCTGATAGGATTTATTTGCCGGATAAAACTCCATAATTGCATTATCCTTACTTTTAGAACCAAAACTTGCAATTCCCTGACCGCGGTTTACATAAAAAGCCCAGATTGGAATTCCAAATTTACCTGCTATTCCGGGCAGAAAACTGGCAAAAGTTTTCTGCTGCTGATAGTTTTTGATTACAAATCTGCCGCTGTCATCTAAAAAATAATTATTTTTCATTAATTTAACCTCCTAAAAATTTTACTAAAAATATAAAAAAATTTAATTATATTTTGGGAGCGGTCCCTAAAATGACAAAAAGAGAATTATTCTAACTTTTTTGTTGATTCTCTTTCAATTAATTCCATTTTAAAAATACTGTCCTCAATTTGAGAATTATCAGTTTGATCATCTAATTTTTTAATTAGTTTCTCCATCCCAAGATATCCCATTTTAAAAGCCGGTTGAGCTAAAGTAGTAATTGGGGGATCCATTAAAGCCGCCATCTCTAAACCGTCAATAGAAATAATTGAAATATCTTCAGGAACTTTAAGCCCCATATCTTTCAGTGCCTTTAAACCTCCAACAGCCATCATATCAGAAGCATAAAAAATTGCTGTAATTTCTGGATGATCCTGCAGCAGTTTTTTAGTTGAATGATAGGCTTCTTCGCGAGCAAAATAACCGGGATAAATAATCTCCTCTTCTATACCAGCTTCAGCCAGCGCCTTTTTATAACCCTTAACGCGGTCCTTTGAAGCATCAGAAGAAGCAATATCTTCACCTTTGATGTGGGCAATTTTTCTGTGTCCAAGCTCCAGCAGATATTTTGTTGCTCTGCAGCCGGCATCTAAATTATCGGAATTAAGTTTTGGAATTTTTTTATTTTTGATCTTTCTATCAATTACAACAATATCCAAATTATTGCTGGCTAAATTATTTAAATAATTATCAAGTTTTTCTTCACTACCACCACTGATCATTAAAATTCCATCAACCCTACCTTCCTCAAACATCTGAACACATTTTAATTCTTCCTCAACCATCCAGTGACTGTTGGCCAGCATTATATTGTAGTTGGCTTCCATTGCTTTTCTTTCAGCACCTTTAACAAACATTGCAAAAAATGGATCAGTTATATCCGAAATCACCAGTCCAATTGTATTAGTCTTTTTGCTGGCAAGTCCTTTGGCAGAGCTATTTGGTTTATAATTTAAATCTTGAATAACCCTGTTTACCTTTTCGCGAGTAGAATCTTTAACTCCAGCTTTATTGTTGATTACTCGAGAGACAGTACTTTTTGAAACACCTGCCTCATCTGCAATTTTATAAATATCAATATTTTTATTTTTCATTATAAACCTCACTTCTTCACTAAAAGGATTTAGTAATTTGCCGGGAGCGGTCCCAATTAATTGATATTAGTATAGTATATGCCTTTTATTTTGTCAAGCTAATTTTCAAACAATTTAAAATAATATTATTTTTTTTGCTTAAAGCAGCATAATATTGCCTGGCTCAGATTTCAGGCAACTGTATATCTATTTTTACCTTCTTCTTGCGATTTATATAGTATATTATCTACTCTCTTAAATAATTTATTGATCCTGTCATCTTTTTCAAGTCTTGTCATTCCCGCACTAAAAGTAATTGTGATCTCCATTTGTTCACTAAATCTTTCAATGTTTTCATAGTAATCATCATTGATATCTTTAAAATTATCGATATCAAATAGGATCAATGTGATATCCATTTTTAAATAAATTTTATTCTTAAATATTTTTTGGATTTCCTGATCAAAGGCAGCCCGGCGGTTAAATTTTTTGGTTAAAGGATCGCAATTTGCAGTATCTTTTAATTTTTCCTGCTAAATATGTTATAAATTGGTATCAACCTCTATTTTCCAGCCCTCTGCCGTCTTTAATTACCACATAAGCTAAAATCATAACTGCTGCTGCAGCTAAAGAGATTCCTACTTTAAACATAAAAGCTATACTGTAGGTATCAATCAAATAACCCCCCAAAAGACTGCCCACAATTCCTCCCACCCCAAAAGCTGACATTAAAGCCACACTCTGGGCGGTTGTTTTTAAAGCTGCCGGAGCAACTAATTTAACATAATAGCGGACTGTGACCAGAAATACTCCAAACGAAAGTGACTGCAGCATTCCAAAGAAAAGAAAATATACAGGTGAAGTAGCTGCCGCTGCTATTATAAAGCGCAGAAGATAAAAGAAAGCTGAAAACAAAAGCAGCGAATTGGTTTTATATTTCTCCAGAAAATATTTGGCAGCAAAAAAGATTGGGGCCTCACTTAAAGCATTGAAAAACAGGGTATAACCTAAATCAGTAGAATTACCACCGACTGATTTAATTATCGGGGCCAGATAAACAAAGATCATCTGATTTGGTATAAAAATCAAAAGTGTAATCAGCAGTATAAAGATGTAGTCCGGATTTTTAAAAAGACGCATAATATTTTTATCTTCAAGTTCTGCTTCAACAGTTTTTGCTGCTGCAATTTTTGAATTTTCCGCCTCTCTTTCTGCAGCCTCTTTTTTCCTTTTTTTCTTCTGCTGCTGCAGCTCACTGTAGCTGTTATCTTTAATATTTGAAGCAATAATGACAACAATCAAAACTACTATTCCATAACTTAAAAAATGAACTCTCCAGCCGAATCTTTCAATAACCTGGCCGAATATTGTAACTATAATTGCAAAACCGATTGAACCCCAGGCCCGCATAAAGCCATAATTACGGGCTGTATGGGCTGAAGTCTCTAAAATCCAGCTATCCAGCACCGACTGCTGAGGTTCCCATAAAAAACCAACGACTCCAATTGAAATCGTCAGCATCAAATCCCCATAAAAGGTCATCGGAGCTACAAAAATCCCCATTAAAATCATTGAAATTATAAAAATTATTTTTCTGTTTTCCAGGCGGTCACAAATATAGCCGACAATTGGAGGCCCAATTAAACCCATAAAGGTTCTAATCGACATTAAAGTTCCAATTTCCATATTGCTGTAGCCTAAATCACCTAGATAGTAGACTAAATAAGCTCCATAAACAGCCCAGGTGCTCCAGAAAAAGAACTGCAGAAATGAAAACTCAGTTATTATTTTATTCAATTTTGGTACCGGGTACTTAGAAAATATTGTAAATTTAACCCGTTAACTCCTCTCTCCAAATAAATTTGTGCTTTGAATTAATTTGCTTCTATTATATATAATACTGGAGAATCATAAAAATACCTTTAATAAATATAAAAAATCCCCTCTAATAGAGAAATTGCCAAAATTTAATCTATCTCTACTAAAGGGGATATATCAAAAATCTTATTCAATTAGAGTATATTCATTTTACATAATTTAAATAATAAAATATTTAATATAAAACTTCTTTTTTAGAAAATCTTTTGTTCAGATAATCTTTAAGTAAGGGAGGCCAGTCTGTTTGGATCACATTAAAACCATAGTCAATTAACTTTCCCCAGCCTGCATCAGCTCCAACTAAAATAGACTTATCATCATCAAAGTCAGCACTTAAATTTTTTCCTTTACCCAGATTTATTGCATTAACCCAAATAAAATAACCCTGCTCTTTTAGTTCAGATATTAACTTTTTAGAAAGTAATTCATGATTTTTTGTTTTAAAAATAAACTCAAAACCCACAATATTTAGATTATCATAACTTAAAGCTTTTTCGATATCTGCTGTTGATTTAACTACCGGCATGAACATATAATTTTTTTGATGCTGATTAACAGTTTCTAAAAATTGATCAATACACTTACCTTTAACCAGTATCTGTTCTTCTATAGCATACTGATCAAGTTTTAGCAGTACTTTTTTTCCTATTTGATCACATTTATCAAAATTTATTAAAACATCTTTTCCACTTAAAAATTCTATCATTTGATCAAGGGTTGGAACCTGAGCTTCGCTTTCCTTAAGTGCATTATTATATAAAGACCTGGAATTGATTTCAGCTGCAGTCATCTCAGAGATTTTTTTAGTTGTTAATAAATTTCGCGGCTCCATATTCTGATGAAAGACAAAAAATTTACCGTCAGAACTGACAGAGATGTCCAGTTCCAGAATATCAGCCCCACAGTTTATAGCATTCTGCATGGCACTTATTGTATTTAGCACAATGTTACCTCCACCAAATCCACGGTGAGAGACAATAAGCACTTCTTCTCCTTTAAATTTTTTATTTAATAATCTATTATACTGCATCTTTAATTTCCTTTCTCTTTTTTTAGAACAAAATGTCCTTCGGACATCTGTAATATAGTAAGGTTAAATTTTGTTGATGTCGGAAATTATGAATCTATAAATTTTATCCACAACAAACCAGTAAGTATAATTTCCTAGACATTAAAAAAGCTGCAAATAGGAGTTTATTAAAATTATCCAATCTCTCTCTCTTTATTATATTCACTTGGATAAGACCTTCCATAAACACTTTGATAATCTTTAATTACCTTCTGATAACTTCGATCTAATTTTTCAAAAACCTGATCCCAGCTCTCTTCTAAAGCATACTGTCTTGCATTATGAGCCAACAATTTTCTTAACCTTTGATTTACAATTAATTCTTCTAATTTCGCAGTGAATTCCGCTGCATCATTTGACTCTACAGCCAGCCCATTATAGTTGTTGATCAGGTTCTCCTTAACTCCACCTGCCATTACAGCTACCACTGGCAGTCCAGAAGCCATGGCCTCAATAACAACATTACCATAGGTCTCAGTCACTGAAGGAAAGGCAAAAATATCAGCTGAGGCATAAATCTGCGAAAGCTCGAGCCCATTTTTAAAACCCGTAAAAATTACATTATCCGGCAGCTCTTTCTGCAGGCGCTTAAGTTCCGGGCCATCTCCAGTAATAATCAGTTCAATTTTCTTCTTATATTTCTGATTAAGACGCTTGAAACTCTCAACTAATAGTGAAAGATTTTTTTCTCTGGCCAGACGCCCCACATAGAGCAGACTAATCTTATCAGTCAGCCCATTTTCTTCGATAAACTGCTGACTTCTATGCTCTGGTGAAAATAGTTCGGCATCAATTCCCCTGCCCCAGATATCCAGGTTGATAAAATCTCTTTTGGCAAGTGCTTTTTTTGTCTCTTCTGAAGGACAGTAATTTCGCAGTGCCTGATCGTGAAACCACCTTAAATACTTCCAGGCAGCTTTTTCTAAAAAATTAATCTGATAGTAATCAAGATACTGATCAAAATTAGTATGATAAGAGGCAACAAGAGGAGTATCAGTCTGACGGGCTGCATAAAGTCCAGTCAGACCAATATTAAAAGGGGTTATTAAATGAAATAAATCTGCATTAAATTCAACCAGTTTTGATTTAATCTTTAAATAATTAGGCAGCGAAAATTTTAACTCTGGATAGAGAAAAAAGTTTAAACTCTTCATTCTGACAACATGTTTTTCATGGATATTTTCTATTCTGGGTTCAGTTTCTGGTGCAAAGACAAGGTATTCAATTCCCGCTTCTGAAAAATAATTGAGCAGACGGTCTAAATTTTTGGTGACTCCATTTATTTCAGGAGAAAAAGTATCAGTAAAAATGGCAATTTTCATTTTAATTATACCTCCCTAAAGTTATGTGATAAATAAATTGTGAATAGTAAAAGAGAAAATCAAAGCAATTATAATTCCAATTAAAATATCAGAAGGATAATGGACCCCGAGATAGATTCTCGATACGGCAACTAGAAAAGCAAGAAAAATAAATAAAATGCTCAGCTGTGGAAAAGCAAATGAGAGGGTTACTGCTGCTGCAAAACTGGCCGTTGTATGACCGGAAGGAAAGGAATATGATTCAAATGGCTCAACTAAATGTTCTGTCCCAGCAAGTTTTTCATATGGTCTTTTCCTATTTATTAGCCGCTTTAATATATGGACAAAAAGATGACTTGAGAGCAGAACAGCAGTTAATTCCCAGCCGAGCATTGGTTGAAAATCAACTTTAAGAAAAATAAAAAGTAAACAGAGTGAAGTTAAAAAGCGGAAGCCACCAAGGTGAGTAATTAAGATAAAAAACCTATCAACTAAACTGTTCTTTATTTTTTTATGAAAATAATCAAATATTAAGTTATCGGCAGCAATCAACTTATTAGAAAATTTCTGCATCTGCTTACCTCCTCTGCTTTAAATACATTATAAAAGACTAATGTTACAGTTTTTTAGACTTTAAGTTAACATTTGATTAAATTTATTTTTTTTTATCTCAATTTCTTTTTTGCAATCAGGCAGTCAGAGTTTTTCTGTTAAAAAAGATTATTAAACCTCCAATAATTAAGGCTGAATAATAGCTGATAAATCTCCAGATAAAAATTGCAATTAAAAGCTCTTTTTTTAAAAAGAAAAGGCTGAAAAAATAATGAAAACTGATTTCTGCTCCTCCGGATGCTCCAGGTACCGGTACAAACGAGGTAATCATAATCACAAAAGCTGCTGCAGCAATGATTGTCAGCAGTTCTACCTGATTTAAATTAAAACTACGATAAACAAAATATGGAATCATAAAGAAAAAACTTAACTGAACTGCTGTAAAAATACTTATTTTTAAAAGCATCTTCTTTTTCTTTTTTAGTATTTCAAGGTCCTGATGAAAAAGTTTAAGCTGCTGATTTACTTTTCTTTTCCACTTCTGATAATCTTTGAGCAATTTAATTTTAGCAAAAAACTTTAAACTTCTGAGCAGCAAAAATTCCTTCAATTTTTTATGTCTGGCAAAAATATAAAGCCCTAAAATAACACTTAAGTTAACCGCAAAACCAATAAAAATAAGATAAAAGAAATTATTTGTTTGAGCTTTAAAAAATGAACTTTTTAACACAATCAACAGCAGCGAATAAAGTGTCAGTATAAATTGGTAGATCATAAATTTAATCATTAAAATTGAGGCAGCTGAACCGGAGTTTAGGTCCTGCTGATTTAGAGTATATAACTGTGCCGGCTGCCCTCCGGAAGCAAAGGGAGTTATGATATTAAAAAACTGTCCGATCATTGTTACCTTAACTGCCTCAGCTAAACTGTAATTTCCTGCCAGCGAAAAGATGATTGTCTGCAGAATTTTGGCCTCAGAAAGCCAGTAGAATAAAATTGATAAAATGCTCAAAATAAGCCATAGATAATCTAAGTACTTAAAAACTTTTACAAACTCTTTTAAGTCAATCTGCAAAACTGTATATAAAAGAAAGGCAATAGCAAAAAGGATAACTCCCATTAATCCCCATTTATTTATTTTCACTTTGCCTCACCCTGTTCTGATATGCTTCTTCGTAAAACTTTTCCCACATATAAAGCACATGTTTTTTGGAATAGTATAAATTACCAGCCTCTGAAATATCAGCTGCCTCCTGATAATATTTCTGATTATCAATTAATTTTTTGATTTCTTCTACAAAGCCCTGATTATCAGCTGCACTCAGGTAATAACCGGCCAAAATTTCTTGATATAAAGGGATATCTCTTAAAAGCAGCGGCAGCTGACAGCTCATCGCCTCTAATATTGACATCGGAAAAAGCTCATTATAGGAGGGCATAAATAAAAGATCAGCAGCATTGTAGAAATCATTCATTTTTTCTCGAGCTACAATCCCTGAAAACTCGACATTATCCGGTGGATCATCTACAATTGCTTTTAACTGCTGGTAGCCGCTTGTTATTCTCCCAAATGAAAAACCTCCAACCCAGATGAATTTAACTTCCGGGAAGTTTTGAGCAACTTCAACAAAATCTAATACCCCCTTTCTATTCTGAATCTGTCCCACCCCAAGGACAACAAAGTCATCTGCTGCAATCTTCATTTCTTTTCTTAGAGCAAGCTTCTGCTCACTTGGATAAGGATAAAAATTATCACTTGAAACATAATTTGGGATATAGTAAATTTTTTCTCTATCTATACCCTGCTCAACTAATTTTTTAATAAAATAGGGATTTACAGTGACTAAATAATCCATACTTTGATAAAACTTGATTATATATTTAAAGAAAATCGCCTCTACCAGAGCCGGAAAGTTGAGACTGGAATCAACAGTTTCCGGCAGAAAATGAACATAGGCAACAGAAACCCCTTTTAGCTTTAATATTTTTGAAAAAAAATAATGCTTTAAATCAATTGTGTGAAAATGAGCAATATCTATATTAAACAGTTTATTGAAATTTATTTCAAAGTTCTGCGGCAGTTCTTTGACCAGTTCAACCTGTTCTCTGTAGGCTGAAGCCACTCCCTGTCCTTCTACTTTTTCTGCAGACGAAAACATAGATACCTTTATTTTGGAATTATTTATCATAATGACCTCCATTAAATTTAATCTTATCTGCTCTCCCTAATTTTAATATTTTGGCTTTAACAATATCTACTCTGTCTTAAGCATAACAGCTCTTATTTAAATCTATGTATCAGAAAGTTTAACAAAATGTAAAAAAGCAGCCAAACTCAAATTTATGAGCTTAAACTGCTTTATTAATAAAAATATTTAATTTTCTCTTTCTTCAATAAATTCCTTAATTCTCTGCTCGATCTGATCTCTAACCTCTCTAAACTTATTTAGAATTTCTTCTTCACTGCCTTCTGCTGCTCTTGGATCATCAAAGGGCCAGTATAATCTTGTACTTACATCAGGAAAAACCGGACACTCTTCTTCCGCTCTGGCACAGACTGTAATTAAAAAGCCAAAATGTTTTTTACCAAGATATTTCTTTAAACTTTTAGATTTCTGGCTGCTGATATCAATACCTGCTTCAGCCATCACTTTAATAGTTTTGGGGTGAATTCCCTGAGCCTCCAAACCAGCACTGTAAACTTCATATTTGTCTCCCGCATATTTTCTCAAATAAGCTTCAGCTATCTGACTGCGGCAGGAATTTCCCGTGCATAGAAAGAGAACTTTTGTTTTCTTCATAATAATACCTCCATTTTATTAAAGCATATCATAATCAGGTATCTGGAATGTTAATTTAAAGTTAATTTTCTGTAAAAATACAATTTTTCAGTCAGCTTTATCAATTTTTTTAATCTCAATTGTCCTGATTATCTGCTCACTGAGATTAGCTAAAAGTTCAGAACTATCAGCTGTAATTTCCTTTAACTGAGCAGGGCGGTCTATAATAGAAAAGTAGGCACTAACTCCGTATTTCAGCACTTTCTCTACTCCTTTTCCTAAAGTCCCGGCAGCAGCAATAACCGGAATCTCTTTTCTGGCAGCAGTCCGTGCAACCCCAATAGGGGTTTTTCCATAAATACTCTGGCCATCAAGCATTCCTTCACCTGTAATTACAAGGTCAACTCCTTTAAGTCTTTTTTCAAAATTAATAAAATCTAAAATAATATCAACACCTGCTTTTAATTCAGCATCTAAAAAGGCTACCAGTCCTGCTCCAAGTCCACCGGCTGCACCGGCCCCTGGAATCTTATTCGTGTTTTTGCCCAGCTCTTTAATTACAATCTGATTAAAATGGCGCAGATTTTGATCAAGTTTTTCTACCATTTCTGGGTCGGCCCCCTTTTGGGGAGCATATACATAGGCAGCACCGTTTTTACCATAAAGAGGGTTATCTACATCACAGGCCACAAGTATTTCCACATCTTTTAATCTTGAATCCAGTTTCTTTAAATTTATTTTTCTAATCTGGTCTAAATTAGCACCACCAAATTCTACCTGCTCTCCGTTTTTATCTAAAATCTCTGCTCCTAAAGCCTGGGCCATCCCCACCCCGGCATCATTAGTCGCAGAGCCGCCGATACCGATAATAATTTTTTCTACACTATGCTCCAGTGCTGAAGCAATTAACTCTCCTGTGCCATAGGTAGTAGTTTTTAGAGGATTTCTTTGATCCTCCTCCAGAAGCGGCAGTCCGGATGCAGCGGCCATTTCAATTACAGCAGTATTTTGATCTCTCAGTAATCCATAAAAAGCTTCAACCGGTTCAGCTAAAGGGCCGGTTACTGTTTTTTCTATAATTTCACCATCAGCAGCATCAACTAAAGACTGGACTGTCCCCTCACCACCATCAGCCATCGGCAGTAAGTCCACTTCAACTTTTGGATCAGCCCTTAAAATTCCTTTTTTTATACTTTCTGCAGCCTCCAGAGCTGTCAGCGATCCTTTAAATGAATCTGGAGCTACCAATATTTTCAAAGTTATCTCCCCCTTAAACTACTTATTAAAAATTTTTAATTAACCTGATTTATTATTTTACCATTTATGTAACTTTTAATGTTTTTATAAACAATATCCATTAAACATTCTCTTGATTCCTTAGTAGCCCAAGCTATATGAGGTGTTATTATTGTTTTGTCGGAATTTAAGAGCGGATTAGATGATGCCGGGGGTTCAGCTGTCAATACATCAAGGGCTGCTCGTTGAACTTCGCCGGATTCTAAAGCAGCATTAAGATCTTCTTCTACAATTAATCCTCCTCTGGCAGTATTAACTATGATGACATCATTTTTCATCTGTGCAATACTTTTCTGATTAATCAGACCCGCTGTTTCTTCAGTCAGTGGACAGTGAAGACTGATTATATCAGATTTTGCATAAAGATCAGTCAGACTCAGAAATTCTATAGAATCAGTTGAAATATCTGGATCCGAAATTTTGCGATCAGGACTGCGGTCATAGGCTATTACTTTCATTCCAAAAGCTAATGCCAGCTCAGCAGTCCGCTGACCTATACTTCCAAAACCAATAATACCTAATGTTCTATTCTGCAGCTCAATTAAGGGATAATTCCAGAAACAAAAGTCTTCAGATTTACTCCATTCTTTTGCTTTAACCGCTCTATTATGTTCTCCAACATGAAGCGCTGCTTCTAAAAGTAGAGCTAGAGTAAATTGAGCTACTGCATTGGTACTGTAATCGGGTGCATTTGTTACAATTACCTCATTCTCTGCAGCTGCTTCAATATCTACAACATTATAGCCCGTCGCTAAAATTCCTATATATTTTAGATCTGGTAAAGCTTCTATTGTTTTTCTTTTTAGTGGTGTTTTATTTGTTAATAAAATATCTGCCTCCCGGGATCTTGCCAGGATCTTCTCTTTAGGAGTACGATCATAAATTTCAAGTTCTCCCAGCTCTTTTATTTTATCCCAGCTTAAATCACCTGGATTTACAGCATAACCATCTAAAACTACTATTTTCATTATTTGTTCCCCCTATATTTATACGTATTGTCAAAAAATAAAAAGCTTCTATTACTGATCATCAAATTAATGATAACAGATAGAAGCTTTATTTTCTATATTATTTGAAAATAATACAAAAAGAAGCAGGCATTTTAATTTTATGCATTCCTGGCTTTTAACCATCTAGTTTGATATGATGCCAGTTTTATTTTTAAACTATCGTTTTCAAGCCTGTAATCTCTGCCGCTAATAATATCCTGCAGACAGCTTCCGGTCTCAGTTTTAATTAAATCTGCTTTTATCTCTATTTCCAGGCTCTCTCCTGAGACATTTGTTAAAGCAGTTATTTTTTGCGGCCCTTCTCCCCGCTGAAGGGCAAAGACCTTACTGTTAAGTTTTAATATTTTTTGTGGATTAGCAGGTGCAAAAGCCGGATTTTCTTTTCTTAACTTTAACAGTTCCCTGTAACTGTCAAAGACCAGCTGTCGGAATGATCCTTCAGTTTCCAGTTCAGCTAAAAGCTGATCCCGATCCAATTTTTCTCTGTTGATTTTTCTGTTGGCCCCACTCTCTTCTACACCCTGTTCATAATTTCCTGAACCTAATAAAGAATGAAGATAAATTCCCGGTATACCCTGCAGAGCCAGCATAATTGCCTGAGAAGCCATAAACTGTTTAACCTGGGTGATAAGTTTCTGATTCCTATCTCTTATCGCATCCACATAACTGACATTTAACTCATATGGACTTTTAGAACCATCAGAATTGGTTTTATAGGAAATCAGTCCTCCCTTAGACTTAACTTTTTCAACTACTTTTTCAATCTGATTTTCAGCTAAAATTCCCTCAACCGGTCTTAAACCTACACCATCATGGGAGGCTAAAAAGTTGAAATAATAATTGCCGTCCTCCAGTTTTTCTAAGGAATCGGCCCACTCAGTTAATTTAGAAGCATCTTCTTCTAAAAAACTGTAAAGTACAAGTGGGGGCAGGGTAAAATTATAGACCATATCTGCCTCATCTACACCATCACCAAAATAGCTGATGTTTTCCTCATGTGGTACATTGGTCTCAGTTAGAATAAGAGTTTCCGGTGCGACCAGCTTGAATATTTCTTTAAAGAGCTGAATCACCTTATGAGTTTCCGGCAGGTGAATACAGCTGGTGCCAGTTTCCTTCCAGAGGTAGGCAATTGCATCAAGACGAATTATTTCTGCACCTTGAGCTGCATAAAAAAGAAGAACATCAATAATCTCCAGCAGTACCTCAGTTTCTTCAAAATTAAGGTCAATCTGATCAGGGCTGAAAGTTGTCCAGACGTGTTTTTTCCCGGCGGCAGTCTCCACTTCGGTCAAAAGCGGTTTGGCCCGGGGTCTTGTTACCTCAGAATAATCTTTATTAGGATCTGCTTCAATAAAGTAATTGGCATATTTACCTTCCTGTTTTTTATACTTTTTAAACCATTCACTTTCAGAAGAAATATGGTTGATTACTGCATCAAACATTAAAGAAAAATTCTCTCTGATGGCTTTTATGTCTGTCCAGTTACCAAAATCTGGATTAACTTTTTTGTAATCAATTACTGCAAAACCATCATCTGAAGAATAAGGAAAAAAGGGGAGTATATGAATGGTATTAACACTTTCTTTTAAATGATTTTTGAAAAAATTATTTAAAGTCTGCAGTGGAGCTTCTCCCTCTGTCTGAATATGATCTCCATAACAGATAACCACACTGTCTTTTTCGCTTAGGCGTTCTGAATCCTGATTTCCTTTTCTCAGCTCCGGGTGGTTGGCTGCAAATTCAAGCATAAAATTTTCAAGCTCAGGATAGAATTCTGCAGTTTTTTCCTCCCCATAAATGAAATTTAGCTTTTCTTTTATTTTTTCGCGGGCTGAATTTGGAATTTCAAAGTCCATAAATATCACTCCAGTTATTATTTTTCTCTATTTTATTATCTTTAATTAATTTTTTATTGTATTAATTGCTCCAGCTGATCTCGTAAGCGCTGATAAGAGAAATTTTCTGCAGCAGTTTTAAAATTCGCTTCTACCACCTGCTGCCGATAATTATCATCTTTTAAATATTTTATAGCCTTATCTAAGGCAGGCTCAAACTTTTTTTCTTCAATCTTGACTGAACCATCTTCTCTTTTTTGATATTCTGAACCTAAAGAAGCGAGATTTAAATTATACTCTTTAATATCATTTTCAAAAACCGGATATTCAAAAACCACTAACGGTTTTTTGGCAAATAGTGCTTCTAAAAGCTGATTACCCCAGCCTTCTTTAATACTGGTATAGGTAATTAAATCAGAGATCACATAGCTGTCCCAGAGAGAATAAATTTTCTTTTCTCCTTTTTGTAACCTCTGATGGGCAAAAAGCTCATCTGCCCAGAGTATTTCCACCTCATTTTCTGCAGCCTTCTGCTTTAAAAACTGAAGATAATTATTATTACCCTCTGTTAGTCCGGGCAGCAATAAAACAACTTTATTGTCACTTCCAAATTCGCGGCCGTCATAGAGCTTTCCCTGCAGATCTTTTTCCTGCAGTCTGGCTGTAAAATCTAATGCCAGCTCTATTGCCTTCCGCTCTGCAATCCGGGTTGCATGTAAAATAACAAGGTCATCTTCTTTAAGCCCCAGCCGCTCTCTCAGATCCTGGTTGTACTGATCTTTTTGCCATAAAGGCTGTCTGAAATCAAAAACATTGGGCACTACAGTCGAGTCAAGTCCTTTTCTCTGTTTGAGTTCTCTTTGAGCAATTTTATTAATCACAACGTGCTCAATTTCTTTCAGCTGAGGTGGGAAATATTCCTGAAGTATTTTTTCTACAAGATTAGAGACGGGGCTGCTGTAGAGTTCCCGCTCCCAGTAAAAATCATGGTGGTGGGCAATGGTCTTTAAGCCCATTTTTCCTATTACTTTTTTAAAGGCTATAGCTGCCGGTAGATTCCAGCCAAGCGAAAAGATATTATTGGGAATTAAAAGTTCAATTCCGGCAGCTTTAATATTTTTTTCCAACTTTTGAGCAATTAGAACGGCTTCAGCTTTAATCTCAGTCTGCAGTTCCTGTTCTTCGTCATAATCTTTTAATTCCTGATATGCATTTTGCACAAATTTAAGGTTTTTTTCATTTTTATAAAATAACTCTTCTAGCTGAATTTCAGCCTCTGGTGTTCCTGAAATATAGAATACCTGATGTCCCATTTTTTCTAAAATAAAGCGCCACTTATCCATTTCTAAAGAAACTCCATCAGTCTTTCCGGTACGAAAGTGCGCCATTGCAATTTTCATTATCAAACCTCCATCAATTAATCTTATTCTTTTACTCCACCAAAAGTAAGGCCTCCTGTAATAAATCTTTCAATTGAAAGAAATAAAATAATTACTGGCACTGCGGTTAATACAGATGCAGCCATCATTCTACCCCAAATATAATGCTGAGTATGAAATAACTGATTTAAACCAAGAGGTAATGTTCGCAGTGAAGCTGAATTAATAAATACTGAAGCAAAAAGATATTCATTCCAGGCAATCATGAAGGCATAAATAAAGACTGAAACTATTGCAGGCGCTGAAAGAGGTAAAACAATTCTGTAGATAACTTCCAACCGGCTGCAGCCGTCAATTATTGCTGCCTCTTCAATACTTTCCGGAATTGTCCTAAAATAATTACCAAGCATATATAAAGATACAGGTAGTGTTTGAACTACATAGGTGATAATTAATGAAGTTCTTGTGTCAAATAAACCTAATTTAGTTATCATTTGAAATAAAGGAATAACTAACAATACTCCTCCAAACATGTAAATCATTAATACCCCACGTTTTATAACATCTCGCCCTGTATATTCCAATCTTGCAAAACTATAAGAACCAAAAATTGAAACCGCTACCCCAATTCCAGCAGAAAGAAAAGCAACAATTAGAGAATTTTTAAAATACTGAAGAAAAGGGAAAACATCTGGATTTAATACACCAAGGTAATTACTTATTGTAGGATTATCCGGTGTAATTGTAGGAGGAAAAGCAGTCTGTTCATTATTTGGTTTAAAGGACGAACTAAACATTGTGATAAAAGGCATCAAAACAAAAGTCAAAACAAGAATTAAAAGAAGAAGAAAAACAATTTTATTGAGAATAGATTTTTGCCCTACCATTCTAGCACCTTCCTCACATAAAATAGAATAAATCCAAATAGAAAAACAAATAATATAGCTGAAATTGAAGCTGCCTGACCAAAATTATAATTAGCAAAAGCACGTTCATAAATATAAACTGGCAGAACATTTACCGAAGATGAAAGCAGATAAACTTCATCAAATTTATAAAAATTCCAGATAGTACGTAAAATTACTAGAGCCCCTATCACAAACCTTAAAGAGGGTAAAGTTATAAATCTAAATTTATCCCACCCAGAAGCTCCATCAACTTCGGCTGCCTCATATAAACTCTGTGGAATAGACTGTAATTCTGCTAAAATCATCAAAAATGCAAAAGGGAAATTACGCCATATGTTATAAATTATAACTGCATAAATAGCAAATCGCGGCGATTCTATCCAATTAATATGTGATGGTAATATACTTAATACATCAACCATTAAATAATTAAACATTCCATAAACTGGACTAAACAAATATTTCCAGCCAAAAGCAGAGGCTATTACTGGTGTTACATAAGGTAGCAAAATTAATCCTCTTATAATTGCTCTTCCAGGAAATTTTCTGTTTAATAATATTGCTACTCCTAAACCAACTAGTGTTGTTCCAACAACTGTAGTCGTTGTAAAAATAACTGAAGTAATAAAGGAACTCCAAAAATTACTATCAGTTAAAACATTTGAAAAGTGCTCTAATCCAATAAATGTATTCGCTACATCAGGATTCATGCTAACATCATGTAAACTAAGCCATAGATTATAGAATATAGGATAAAATATTAGACCAACAACTAAAAATACTGTTGGGAATATAAGCCAGTAACCAAGTTTGGCTTCTTTGTCCTTTTTTATCATCATTAAGTAAACCTCCTTTAAAATCAGGGTCCGGCTGCATAAAACAGCAGGACCCTGTCTTTTTAAACATTAATAATTTACTCTATTGCATCCATCATCTGATTGGCTCCCCATTCAGCAGCTCTTTCAGCAGACCATTCGTTTTCTGTCATATTCATTATAGTTTCACCAACAACAAACTGACTGGTAATTGATCCAATTTCAGGGAAAACATTACCTTCTACATAACCAAATTTACCTATATTATTTAAACCACTGGCAATTATTTCTGCTTTTTCACCCCAGGCTTCAAGAACTTCATTTTCCTGATATTTAGAGTCATCTGCAACGCCCTCCAGTACAGGATTCATTCCACCAGGCGCCATATGCAGAAAATCAATATAATTATCTCCTGTCATTAAGAACTCAACGAATTTTTTTGCCCCTTCAATTTTATCCTGATCATCACTTTTTACAAATGAAAGACCGGTAATTTGACCAAAAACGGCCTCATTCTCTTTTTCCATAGTATTTGCAAAATTAGTTTTATCAGCCAGATTTTCGACTACTTCACCCTCTTCACCTTCATAATCAGTATCTCCAGTACCAATATCACCCATTATATACGAAGAATACATCATCATTGGAACTCTTCCAGAAAGATAAAGGTCACGTGCATCTCTCCAGCCATTAGGTCCAGGAGGTGTGAATTCTGCTAGTTTAGAATAAAAATCAAGTGTTTCTATCATTTCAGGTGAATTAAATACTATATTACCTTCCTCATCAAATATACGAGCATTATTGGAAAGAGCATACTGAGTAAATGTCTGTCTGGCATAAGAATCTCTATTTGTTCCAATAACTATCCCATATTCCTGCTCAGAGGGATTATAGAATTCTTCTGCAGCCTTTATTATAGCATCCCAGTTGGTTGGTGCTTCCAAGCCTTTTTCTTCAAATAAATCTTCACGATACCAAATACCCTGAACCCAGCCGTGAAAAGGAACACCAAAATGACCGCCATCGGGATTAGAAAGCATAGTTAATGAACCATCATAGAAATTATCTTCTCCAATAGATTCAATAACTTCCCCTACAACTTCTGAGTCAAGGGTGCCTTCCTTACCAAGACTCATTATATTTTCTGCTCCAACTTCAATAATATCTGGAAGTTTGCCAGCTGCCATACCGGATGATAATCTGGTGGGAATATCATCTTCCTGAACAGTAACTAAATCAACCGAATAATCTGAATTTTCATCTTCAAAACGATCAATTAATTCATTTATTGCTTCTACCCTTTCCTCTTCTGTTTGAGTTGACCAAAATTCAATAGTTGTCTGTGCAGCAGCAGTACTACTCATTATAAAAACAAATAACAAAAGAAATGTGGCTGTAACTATAGTATTTTTTCTCAATTTTAACCCTCCTAATAATTTTTAGAAAATTTGATTTGAATTCCAATCCCATTTTATCCTTCTAAAATTATCAATTATCACCCCCAAAAATAATATCTTATTTTGTTGGTCAATCGTTTGACTAAACTGCTAAAAAAACTTCTTTTGCTTATTTTTTATAATTTCAGACTGATTAACTGCACTCAACCAGCCTAAATTATCTCAAAATTAAATCCTGCTGACTGAAGCTCTTTTTTTCAGTTCACACGGTAAATATATTTTTTTATGCTCAAGTTTTTCACCATTGATAACTTTATATAACATTTCCATTGAGCGCCAGCCGAGCTCTTCCTCCGGCTGAGAAATTGTAGTTAATTCCGGATCACAGGCTAAAGAAATTATATTATTGTCAAAACCGATAACAGAAATATCTTCCGGTACTTTAAGCCCTGCTTTTTTTATTGCCTTAATAGCTCCAACTCCCATCTCATCACTTGCTGCAAAAACAGCTGTAATTGAGCTGTCCCTCTTTAAAATTTCATCCATTGCTTTAATACCGCTCTGAAGTTTAAAATTTCCTTCAACAATTAGCTCATCTCGAATTTTAAGATTATTATCATTTAGAGCCTGTTTGTAGCCCTGAATTCTATAAAGACCTGATTCTTTATCATTAGCATTACCGCTGATCATAGCAATTTTGTGATGACCGGAATTAATCAAATATTTAACCGCTCTGTATGATTCCTTAACATTATCAATATGCACAGAAGGCAGATCTTCTTCAACTTCGCGAGCGACAACAACTGTCGGGATTTCAGTTTCTTTTAATAGTTTCTTGCAGCTTTCCGGCATCCGACCACTTGCAAAAAGCAGACCATCAACCTGTTTTTCTTTCAGCAGATTAATATATTTCAACTCTTCTTTTTCGTCTCCACCAGTAGTGGAGATAATCAGGCTGTAGTCATATTTGCTTGCTATTTTTTCAATTCCACTGGCCACCCGAGCAAAATAGGTATTAGCAAGGTCACTTATAATTAAGCCGATTGTATGTGTTTTTTTAGTTACCAGGCTGCGGGCAATTTGATTTGGCTTATAACCTAAATCTGCTGCAACCTGAAAAATTTCTTCCCTGGTCTCTTTACTCGCCTTGGGGATACCATTTAAAACCCGGGAAACTGTTGATTCAGTTACTCCAACTTTTTCTGCTATATCTTTTAGTGTGACAGCCATTTTCAAAACCCCATTTATTATTTTCTGTCTAATAATTTAATTAAGTGATTTGTTTTAATTGTCTTACTATTTTGATTTGTTTATATTATAATACTTATTTTTTGATTAGTCAAGCGTTTGACTAAAAAGATTTGATTATTTTGTTTCATCAAATTAAAAACTAAATCCCTAAATATTATTTGCAGCTTTCAAACTCAGCTTCACGAATTTGAGCACAAACTTCTCGAATTCCAGCCCTGTCTATTCTGGCTTTTAATTTTTCCTGTGCTAATCGAGGCCGCTCAACCTCTTCCGGCTCCACCGGCAACTCATAGAAATTCTTTAAACCTCCAACCTGACAGAGATGTCCATAACCACAATCAAAACAGGCATATTCCCCCTTGATCTCAATCTTTTCGATAATCTCCAGGCGGGCATCTTCTAAAAAGTTAACTCCATCTTCTATAATCCCACTGGAATCACCAGCTGCTGAGAGTACGGTTTTGACAACTTTTTCTGTCACTTTATTTTCTCTACCTGCACTTATACCAATCCAATTATCTGCTTCCATTATTAGCCTCCTGTTTGAAATTATGAGTAATATTAAAAACAGCTCCATCTAGAAGCTGTTTTTAAAGTATTATATAATCTTTCCTCAAATTTCTTCCAGATGAACCGCTTCCTCACCAGCAAAAATAATAATCCACTTTTTAAGCTTCTTTTTATGCTTAAATTCCTCAGCTTCTCCATAGTCGGATAGTTGTTTTTTAGCTTCATTTATTTTTTCAGAAAGTAATTTAGATTTTCTCTTTTGATAGTTACTTTTTTTAATATATTTTAATTCAATTAAAGCCTCATAATTAACTGTTTCTATTTCTTTTTTAAATAAAGCTAAATCTAGATATCCATTTTCAACTTCATACTCACTTTTTACATTATAAAATTTACTCAAAATTAAATAACTGATAAATAATAGCTTAATATATTTTTCATCGAATAAAATAAAGTCTCGATTTGATAAAGAATTTAAAATTGTCTCAATTTCTTTAACTAATGGTTTAATATTTCCATTTAAAGCAAGTTCAGCTACTATTTTTCTGCTGGCAGAAGAAAAAAGTTCTCGGCCAGAATAATCTTCAATTATTTTACTGAAAAACTCAAAATAAATCTCTTTAACTGCATAATTGGGAAGTCCCAGCTTAATGTTAACCGGAGTTTTTTCCTTAATTGTTAAAAACCCGAGATAAAATAGTAAAGATTTAAAATCATCACCATTAAAACGAGTATCAAGACTGAATTCTCGGGTGAAAACTACGTCCTGCAGCTCTTCGTTTAAAATGCTTTCTAAAATCTCATTAGTTTTTCCTTCTTCATTTAGAGAAAATAACTGCTCCAGTTTGCGGTAATCACTGCTTATATTGCTGTCAATTAAAGCTTCCGGTTCCTTATGCTGGCGCAAATAATGCTTGAAAAAATATAAGACCATATCACTATTAAAGACCTTAGACTGAGCATCCTGATGAAATAGATAGCCATTATAATATTCTTTTAATTTAGCCATTAATTCATTTTTTTCAGCTCCCGGAATTTTTATGCTCTGCAATAACGGTTTTAACTCTTCAGTTGTAAAACCCATCATCTCATTTAGCTCCGGCTCCCGGGTTAGTTTAGCAGCAATATTAAAACCACTGGTCATGCTGTCTAAAGTAATGGGACTAACACCTGTTGCAAAAATTCGATCTACTACTCCATCTGCTGTTCCTTCTTTTAAGGCCTGATAAAATCTGCGGACAAATCCTGTTTGCGAAACTGCTTTTTTAAATTTAGAGTTCTCTTCTCCCAGCATTTCATTGGCAAATTGATCATATTCATCAATCAACACATAAATATCCTGCTCAATTTCATTTTGAACTCTGGCCAGAAAGAGGTTTAACATACTTGCAGGGTCATGACTTTCAGGACACTGAAGCTCAAGCTTATATTTGCGGATAAATACTTCAATTGCTTTCTGAACTTTAACTAAAAAGGTATATAATAATTCATCTTCAGATGTTGTGGCAACACTGGAAAAATCAAAACGTAGAATATGATAACTATTAGCAAGCTCTGTTTTGTTTTCTCCAATATAAAGATTAGAAAATAGCTCATCAAATTTTTCTTTTTTGTTGAGATCATAATAATTTTCCAGGGTTGATAAAAATAAAGTTTTACCAAAGCGGCGGGGGCGCAGAAAAAAAATATATTTTTCTCCATAACTCTCTAAAACTTCGATATATTTTGTTTTATCAGCATAAAAATAATTATCTTTTCTTAACTCTGCAAAGCTGCTGAGCCCATACGGTATCTTTAACATCTGCTGCCACCACCTTCTGAATTAATGTTTTAGTTTACTTTAAAATTATTATAACACAGGCAGACCTTTCCTGCCAGTTTGAAAGCAGCTCCCGAACCGAGGAACTGCTTAACCAGTTAATTTCAATTAAGCAAAATATTTTTTATAAACCTCCAGTGTCACCAGCTCCTGCGGCAGCCGCAGCTCATTTTCCCAGGCCTGTTTCAGCTCTGCAGCCAGATCATTATATCCCTGCCTTTTAAATTTAGCCAGCACCTGCTTTAAGACTCTGAGGTTTTTATTCTGCCGCTTCTGACAGGGATAAAAGTGAGCAGCCTCATCTAAAAGCAGCTTATAATATGCTCCCAGGAGCACAATCCCATATTCCGAATATTTTTCTGTTAAAGACTTATAAATTACAAAACCTTCCGGATCAAAATCCCCGGCATAGTATATATTTAGTACCTTAATTTGATTTATTTTCTCTTTATTATTTTCCAGCAAATCAAGATCGAGCAGCTCTTCTAAAAAAGAAAAGCTGCTGACAATCTTTTTTCCCTGACCGTATATTACAGTATCAATATCCAGGCTGAAAATATCAATACCGGCTGTCAGTGCTTTTTTAGCCCCAATAAAAGCAGAATGATTTTCCATGATCAGAATGTTTTCAATCTGAGTCGGGTCCAGAGTCCAGTAGACAAATAAATGATTATATTTTTGAGCCTTTAGATCGTCCAGGCTCAAACTTAAATTACTGAGCAGCTTTTTCCCCTCAGACCGGCTTAAAAATTTCTCATCAGCAAATAATTCCAGTGAGCGCTCCTCCCGGCTTGCCCATTCCCGTTCAGCTTTAATCTCTAAAAAATCACAGATCTTAAAAAGTTTCTGCTGCAGCTCCTCAGTCTGCTGTTTGGGTCTTTTTAAATAATAGTTTAAATTAAGATGACGGGATAGTTTGACAATATCCTTATCTGACCAGTGTTCTTCTTCTTTTTTCAGCAGGCGCCAGCGTTTTTTTAACTGCGGCTGCCGCTGATTAAAATCAGAACTTTTAATTACCTGAATTTTGTGGTCAGCTTCCAGTTCCCGCAGGAGCTGATAAAGATTTTGATAACCTCCTGCGGCCTGATAGGCTGAAACTCCACCCAATTTTATTTTAAAAAACTCTTCCAGCTCAGACAGCTCAAAACGCAATCTGCCGGCCAGTCTTTCCTTTTTAAATCTATTAAATAGCTTATTCCACTTTTCTTTTTCTCTCACCGGAAACCACCTGCCCTTTAACTACACCTCTGTTGTACTCTGTATCACCAATCTCCAGCGCCCAGAACACAGGAAAACGCTCGGAAATTTCAGTTTTAATAATCTCTGGAGCAGCAAAAGCCACCAGCTGAAAATTAAGCTTATCAGCAATTTTGAAAACAGGATCAAGCACATGAGCCGCTGAGGCCTTACCAAAAGGATTATCCAGAAAAAGCACTGTCCAGGGATTTGTCTTATCAAAGCGCTGTTTTTTATAATTTAAAAGCATCATCATCATAAAAGCATTGATCGAAAGTGACTGACCACCACTTCCCTCAGGTCCATTTCCCTTCCCCTGAATCACAGATTCCCAGTCAGAGTAGAAATAATCCTGGGGGCGGGCATGGAGAAATTCATTTTTCTCAGTCATCTTATAAACCTGCAGTACTGGATATTTGCCGCGCAGAGCCCTGGAAAAAAGTGCTGTATCTCCACAATACTCCTTCAACTTGTAATCAGGCAGCTGCTCAACATCAATTTCCTCCCGGTTAAATTTATTGATCAGTTCTAAAAAGTAATCTTTAAGTTCAGCAGCAACCTCTTCCTCAGCTTCAGGCAGCAGATCATCTCGACGCAGCCTGACTAAAGGAAAAGCAAAACCGCGCTGATTGTGATAAACCATATTGCTTATCATTTCCTTCATCGAAGTTATTAGACGCATAACATGTATTGCCGAGCGCTCGGCCCACTGCTCTCTGGCTTCCTCTGCCTCAGTCTTATTGCGGTCAATTGTATTCAGCTCATTATTAATATATTCCTTAAATGAGTTAAGCATTTCAAAATTATACTGATAATCACTGGCTCTAAAGTTGTGCAGAAGTTTTTCGTTAATACTGTTCTTTAGAGTATTATTTTCTACTACATCTTTAACATCATTTTTGAAGTTATAGAAATTATCTTCGGTCTTTTCCCGAAGATCCTTGAGCTTTTTTTCAATATTTTTGTAATCACTTTCCCAGCTGTCAACAACTTCAGCTGCTGAGTCTTTAAGTTCTTCTTTAATCCCGGTATTTAGCTCTCCTTTAGCAGCATCCAGCTCATAATATTCCAGCTTATTAGCCAGATTATTATAGGTCTGCAGTTTCTTCTGATAATTTAAAATCATTTCTTTAAGCTTAGAAAGGTAGTCTTTATTCTCAGTCAATTCTTTTTTGATTTCCAGTTCCTTAATGTTTAATTCTAACTTTTCCCAGCTTTGAACTGTGCGCTGAAAACGCTCCTTAATCTCAGCAGCCTTTTCCGCCAGTTCGTCTTCCTTTGTCTCAAGCTGTCCCCGGCGGACTAAAATTTCTTCATGTAAACTCTGAGCCTCTTTTTTAACTTTTTTAAGCTGTTCCTTTACTTCTTCCAGAGCAAGTTTAAGCTGTGTCTTATTTTTGAAATCATATTCCCGCTGTTTCCAGTCAGCTGCCAGCTGATTTAACTCTAATTCCAGATTATTAACCTCGGATAGGGTTTTCTGCAGTCCCTCTTCCAGGTATTTTAACTCAGCTGCTTTTTCTTCTTCTTTTTTCTGCAGCTCAATTATCTGCTCAAAATTCTGATAGCATTTGTGCTGCTGAAAATTATATAAATCAGGATAATTATTTAAAACCGAAATATTCAGTTCTTCCTGATTAAATTCTTTTTTAAGTTCAAGCTTCTGTTCAGTCAGCATCTCTTTTAAGCGGGCCGCAAAATCACGGTAGGCCTGCAGCCAGTTTGAATAATCATTTTCCAGCCTAATTTCCTTTTTTTGATTCTGTTTCTGCTCTGATTTATTTTTCTGCAGCAGTTTTTCAAATCGCTCAATCTCAGCCAGAGCTTCCCGGTAACGCCCTTCTTTTTGTTCCAGCTCTCTTTTGGCCTGCAGAAATTCTTCCACCTTTTCTTTTTCTTTTTCAAGCTGAGCCAGCTCTTTTTCTTTTTTAGCATAGTCAGTATTTAAACTGTTAATTTTTTCAGCATTATTTTTTATTCTTTTTTCATATTTATTAATCTCAGTCTGCAGATTTTCAAGCTCTGCTTCTTCTTTTTCCAGTTCAGTTTTAAGCTCTGCTGCTGCTTTCTCTTCCAGCAGATTTTCAGCTCTGTAGTTAAGCTTATTTAAATTTTTAATTTTTCTTTCCAGTATAGAAATTGTTTCTTTAATCTCTGCCTCTTTATTTTTTAAGCCTTTAAACCACTGTTCAAAATTGCTGTTATCCTCGATAAAATTCTTTTCCCTGCCAGCTAAAAGCTTAAATGGCAGCTCTGTCTGATCTCCATCCAGCTGGTGATTAATAAAAATTGGTACGGCAAAATGAGAAATCTCCGCCGGAGATATATTGGCCCTGATTTTATCCCAGTCTGACTCATAGACTACTACCAGTCCATAAGGCAGCAGCGGATATTCTTTTAAATATTTTTCTTTATCATCGACCAGTTCAAAAAGAAATTCACTGCCGTAGTAAACGCGGATATCGAGCTCCTTAATTTTTTGATACAGCCGCTTCTGCTCCAAACTGGCCACCCAGTATTCTCTGTCATTTAAATTCAAATCAAGCTGCAGTTCAAATTTGTTTGCATTCAACTTTTGCAGACTATCACTTTTTTCAGCAATTAATTTTAAAAGCTCATTTTTCTGCTGCTGCAGCCACTGTTTGCTGTAAAACTCTTCAAATTTATCAAGGTTTAAGCTTTTTAATAACTGTGAAAAAATTTCATCTTCAGCCTGCTGCTGTTCTTTTAACTCTTCTCTTAAATTTTCAACTCTACTTTTTTTTGCAGCAGCTTTTACGGCTGTCTGCTGTTTTTGTTCCTGCAGTCTTTCTTTTGCTGCTTCTTTTTCTTTCAGTTCTTCTTCCAGCTTATCCAGTTTAGAATTCAGCTGCTCAATTTCTTTATCTAAATTCTGCAGCAGATAGGCTGGAGTTTCCAGCTCCAGTGGGTTAAAAAGCTGAGCCAGCTCTTTTTTCTGTTTCTGCAGCTTATTTTCCTGATGTTCATATTCTACTTGAAACTGCTGTTCATCCCTAATTTTCTGCTCCAGATTATTTTCCTTATTTTCCAGCTTCTGATTTTCCTGCTGCAGATACTTCTGATAGGAATAATAGGCGGCAGCTGAATTCTGCATCCTGTTATTCAGATTTCCAATCTCTGCTGCTGTTTTCTGCTTCAGCTGTTCAATCTCTGCTTCCAGCTCTTTAAATTCCGATTTTTCTTTTAAAGAATTAATTTTAGCTCGGGCGGCAGCTGCCTGTGAGCGCAGCTCACTCAGTTTAAGATATTTCTGATTCAGCTTTAACTGCAGCTCTTCTGCTTCCAGCTCTTTGATCTGCTGCTGCAGCTTCTGATGGTCTGCATCTGCCTGTTTTTGTTCTGCTTTCAATTCATTTAAAGTTCTCAGCTTTTTAACATACTTTAAGTTTTCAGCTTCAAAATTTAATTCTTTAATTTTAGATTCAGTCTTTTCTTTTTCGAGCTGACTGCGCCTCAGCTCATTATCCAGAAATGTCCGCCGGTCTTCAATTCCTCTAAGGTAATTATTTCCCCGCTCCCTGATCATCTCTCTGGTCTTTTTAAGCCTCAGCCCCTGTTCGGCATTGCTTAATAGTGGATCAACCATCTGGCTTAAAGTCTTTAAATCATCGCGCCGGGATAAAAGCTCAGGCAGATCCCGGGCTATTTTGACATTATCCACAAAAATATTGAGCAGAGAATTTTTTTCTTCCTCATTATAATAGCTGATACTTTCACTGACAGCAGGTATTATCAGCTGATCAAAAAGCGCCTTATTATCCCTGGCCCTAGAGAAATATTTTTCCAGTCCTCCTTCACTGCGGTTGATATTTTTCATAATCTCCCACTCAGAACGGTAAATTCCATGACTGCTCAAATACTGATAGTATTCGGAATTGAGACTGGAAACTGCGGTTTTGGAATATTTAATAAAATCAGCCAGATTTTGTTCGATAAACTCTTCCATCCGCTCATATTCCAGCACCTGATCACTGCTTTTAGTATATAGCGGCAAATTTTTCAAGCTGAAACGACTCTCTCCCTGATAATCGTGGGTGTAGAGAAAATACTTCAATCCAACCTTACCCTCTTCATCACCGGTACTCTGCTGTTTATGGGCTGAAACACAGATACCGCTGAGCAGCTTTTTATCCTGATTACCATCAAGCCTCCACTCAAGTACTACGTGAAAAGTGTAGGGCTGAAAAACCTGATAGCGGTCATAAAACATTCCCTCCAGCTTATTGCCATTACGCTTACCCCAGGCTGTACCGGGAAGTAGGAGTTGAGAAATCAGCTGCAGCATTACTCCCTTACCACTGCCATTCTGCAGGGTAAAAAGTGTGTGGTCTGATTCCAAATCAAAAATTGAGTTGCGGTGCTGTTTCTGAAAGCCATCATACTTATTACCGGTAATTCTAATTTTGCTCAGTCTGGGCATCCTTTTCTTCCTCCTCTAAGTCTTTTCTGCTTTCTAAAATCAAGTTAATAAATTTATTGTAGCGTTTCTGATTGTGGTACAGCTTATCCAGCCGTTCATATAATTCTGCTTTGGGTATCAGCTTTAATTCATCACTCTGATCAATAATCAATCCCTGCTCACTTAGAGGTTTTAAAGCTGTATTAATAAAAGAAAGTCTGTTTCCTCTGGTTCTTGTCACATCAACCTTTTCGTCTTTATTTAACCTGTATTCGCTAAATTCTGTCAGCCAGAGTTCGGCTACCTTTTCTACTGCAATCGACCAGTTCCTGGTAAAACTATCATCTTCTTTTTTGCGCTCCAGCCAGCTCTCAAGGGTTGCTGTCACCAGATCAGAAAGTCGGTGATAGGAGATTCCTTCTTCCTCCCAGCGAATTCTGACATGACTTTCCTTATCTATTTCGGCTAAGAAGATTGAAATAATGATATTTGCCAGATAAAAGTAACGCTTGCGCTTTAAGCCCGAATATTTATCTTTCATCTGAGTATAGGAGTTGGCAAAACTTGAACCTCTGGCCTTTGAGACCAGGTGCACATTTTTAGCAGTAGAAAAGACGCGCAGTCCCGCCTCAGCTGCCATGGTATTAACTATATTATGTATCTCACTGCTGCTTCTGTACTTTTCTGCCAGTGGATCAGAAACAGAGATAATCTGTTCTTCTAAAAGTTTAAAAAATAAGGCGGCTCCATTTTCCAGCTCTTCCTGATTAAATGCCATTTTAATTATCCTCCAGATAAATTTTATAGGGTGAAATTATAAATTGATCGAGTAAATTGACTTTTTTGCTGCTCTCTCTGAGCTCTGAACTGACTTTCATGCCTTCCAGTTCAGAAAATTCTGGCTCAGATTCCACAAGTTTGTTGAATAAAAGCAGCCGTTCATCCAGATCCGGATACTGCTCCACTATCTTTAGCCTGATGTCAGTAATGATAAACATCATAAACAGTTCTAAGTTAAGCTGCTGACTCAACCACTTTTCTTTGTCTTCTGCAGTGAGCTGATTAAGCTTAACTAAATTATATTCTCCTTCTGCCATTAATTCTTTAAAAACTTCCCGCCAGAGTTCAACAGCCAGCTCCCAGTCAATTTCCCGCTCCGGTGCTTTCTCAAGCTCCATTACTTCAACTTCAGCTTCACTTTCTTCCAGATAGCTGTAAAGCTGTTGTTCCGACCAGGCCCAGTCAAGTGGAAAAATAAAATCCTGTGCTGGTGAAAAAAGCGGATTGAGCATTGTTTCCAGATCTTCCATCCTGGGCAGTCCTGATTTAAGGACTGTATTCTGCCAGAAATCTTTTTTGAAACTTAAGCGCGAAGTCTGCCAGAAAATATCCGGATTTTCCCGCCGCAGCTGCAGCTCTAAAGATAAATTAGAAACTGTCAGCTCTGCCAGATAATCATGGAGAGCTCTTGCCCGCTCCAGCTCTTCAAATAAGAGTTCTCCTTCTTTTTGATCAACATTTTCAAAACTGTCCAGCCTGTCCCGCCAGACAAAAATATCGCTGAAAACCTTTTTCTCTTCTTTAAACTGCTCCCTGACCTCAGCCTCAGTCCGACGTCGGCGCTCTTTGTAAGCTGAAAATATGAGTCCAGGATTGCGCAGTATATCCTCCCGCCAGTCTTTTTCCTTTTTGATTAAGTTGCGGACCCGGGCAATTAAATTGCTGACACTGCCTTTAGCTTCTTTAAAATTACCATTTTTAATCAGCTGCAGAGTATAAAACTGCTCCAGATCAAATCCAAACTCCTGCAGAATCTCCCTGGTAATAAAAATTATTTCCTGTGAAATCTCAGAAAGCCTGTAGACTGTGCTCCCACCTTCCTGCCAGTTGGAAGCTTCTCGATCCGGAATCAAATAGCGGTATTTAAAATCCCTAAATCCTCCAGCTGTTTCATCATAAATTTTGACATGAAAATATGACTGCTGTTTGGGATCCCCTGAATAAAGAATTCCATCCACCAGTCTTTCAATTTCTTCCATATTTATATTAAGCTGCATCTCTTTTAAAATTTCAACAGTCAGCTGCAGCAGATCACTGCGGCTGCGCTGCTGATTATTATTTATCTCTCTTTTAAAAACTTTAAGCAGCAGGTAAAGGGATATTTGGTGTGAATATTCGTTAAGTGTACCCACATCCATTCCCTGTCCCAGTTCTGCTATTGCCTTTGTCTTTTTTAAGCGCTCATGTAAACCTGTATTTGCCTGATCCATAAAACCCTCTCCAGAATAATTTTAAATTTGTTTTCATTAAGTATTATTCTATTTAGGAGAAAGTCTTCCTGCTTTTAAACTCCGAATAATTTTAAAAACCTCTATTTTTCTCTGGAGCGGCTTATTTTAATTAATTCTGTCACTGCAGCTCATCTCTGTCTTCTTTAAAAATTACACTTAAAATTAAATCCTCATATTTTTCTACCATTCTGTCTACCATTTTTGACCGCTCCTTTCCTTAATCACTTCAAATTTGGAATGTTTATTAATTTAGCTTAAGCATATTTGATAAGCGGCTTCTTTACAATAGTTTTAAAGTTTATATGTCTGGATACAGGAATTATACATAAAAAAACAGCTCTCAATTAAGAAAGCTGCCTTTAAATAAATTATTATTTATTATTATTTTAAAACATTTTCTTGATTATAATCATAATTTTCTAGTAGAATTTCTTAAAATGAATTCAGTATCAATTATCTCAGGCTCAACCTTTTGCTCAGGATTATTGATTAGCTCTAAAACCATTTCAGCTGCTTCAATTCCCATTTCTTCTTTTTTCTGACGAATTGTTGTCAGAGCTGGATTTAAATACTGACTAATTTCTATATCGTCAAAACCGACAATTGAAAAATCATCAGGTACACTTAAACCGGCAGCTTTAATTGTCTGCATTGCTCCTACTGCAATCTCATCACCCATACAAAATATAGCTGTAGGTCTATTTTCTAAGGCTAAAATCTCTTCCATAGCTTTTAAACCACCATCAACACTAAAACGACCCTGAATAATCCATTCATCTTTAATTTCTAAATTTTGTGCTTCCATTTCAGCTTTATAGCCTGCAAGTCTTTTTTGAGTAGGAATAGTTATTTCTTCACCTTCAATAACTGCTATCTTTTTATGGCCGAGTTCTGCCAAATGTTTTACAGCTTCTCTGGCTCCTTTTTCATTGTTAGAAATAATATAAGAAGCACTCTCATCTGAAATATCAAGATCTATAAAAACAGATGGAATTTTTGCATTTAAAAGCTCCGGCAGTTTAGGATCATCTTTGGGCATTCCCATTAAGATAGCTCCATCAACATTGCGGAACTCACACTTTTCTAAATAACTAAACTGATCCTCCCAGTTAGCAGAAAATAAAATCATGTCATAATTATTTTCCAGCAGCTTTTCCTCCAGTCCGGAAATAATACCTCTAAAAAACGGATGCTTAACCCCACTGTCCTGGTGGTCTTTAAAAAAGAGACCTACCAGAAAAGATTTATTAGTTCTCAAAGACTGAGCATTTGCATTTGGCCTATAATTATTTTCTTTGATAATTCTTAAAACCTTTGCTTTCGTAACCTCACCAATATCATCATATCCATTCATTACCTTAGAGACAGTTGCTACAGAAACTCCCGCCTTTTTAGCAATATCTTTAATTGTCAACATTCAGATCATTCCCTTATTTTAATTACATATATTTCCCCTATTTTTATCCTATTTATTATTTTATCATTAATTTACTGCTACTTACAAGCATTTTAACTTTTTTGTCGAAAAACAGGGGAAATTGATTTAGTAAATATTCTTAAAAACTTAATTATGAAGATTTAATCTCAAGTTCGTTAAAATAATTTCGATAAAATCCTCTGTCTCTACTTAATAATAAATCTGCGTTTTCGACTGCATGTGCTGCTATAATAAAATCTGCCATTATATGCTGTCTGGAAGTTATTATATTACCACATTTTGAACAAGAGAAAGTATTTTTTGAACCACACTTACTGCATTCTAACCGGCCATCCCTACTCTTATTATATTCTTCCCAGGCAGCTGCAGCAATCTGTAATCCCTTTTTACCAATCGGTTTAAACTGTATATTTGAATCTTCTAGAAAACTATCCAGTAAAGACGGTTTATTAAAGTGAGCTGCAAGTTCTGCATAGACAATTTGAGAAATGATCAAATTTTGAGAACTGTAATCCAAAATCAAATTAAGAGAACTCTCCTTATATTTGGGATCAGGTAATAAGATATCAAAAAGAATATTTGTATCAACGGCAATCTGCATTACCCCTCAGCTCCTCTACTAATTGATCACTGCTTTTATTCTTATTTAAAATACCTACATAATCTTTAATTTTATTCTGGTCAACTTTCTTTTCCAAATAGTAGCCCTGTTTACTCTCTTTAATTATTAACTGATCACCTTTAGTTAAATTTAATTTTTCCCTTAATTTTTTGGGGATAGTAATTTGTCCTTTGGAAGATATTTTAACCTGATACATAAAGTTCACCTTCTTATTTTAAAGTAAGATTAATATTCCTTACTTTTATTATACTCTTATTTTAGTGAAATTACAATTTTATTATACAAAAAATCGGCATTAACCAGAATTAAATTTCAGCTGGTAAACTGCCGATTTAATGAAAATTATTATATATAATTAATAATTTACTTATAAACTTCAATTCGCTCTTCCAGTGGTTCGAATTCTTTTTCATCTGGTTCTTCTACCGGATTGCCGAATGGCATCTGAGCTACAAAACGCCATTCATCAGGTACATCCCATTCTGCTTTTACATCTTCTGCTATTAATTCTGTATAATGCTGCAGTGATGCGCCCAGTCCTTCTGCCTCCAGCATTGTCCAGACATTGTACTGCAGCATTCCACTTGAATGTTGAGACCACTTCGGGAAATTTTCACTGTAAAGTGGAAAGCGCTGCTGCAGATCCTCTACTATTTCCATATCTTCATAAAATAGGACTGTACCATAACCACTGCGGAATCCCTCTATTTTCTCCCTGGTGGAATCAAAATCTTCTTCTGGTACAACAGGTCTTAAATTAGATTCAACTATATTCCAGAATTTATTATGCTGATCATTAAAAAGCAAAATTACTCTTCCCGTTTGAGAGTTAAAAGAGGTGGGAGTATATTTAACCGCATGCTCAACAACTTCTTCAACCTTTTCTTCCGGGACTACCTTTTGATCATCAATATTATAATAACTTCTTCTTTCTGCTGTTGCCTGATAAATATCTTTTGCCATTTTTAAAACCTCCATTTAATATTTTATAAATTTTTATGTAAAAAGCCCAGCTGTGAAAGCCAGGGCTTTGGGAATATATTGGATAAAATTAATTGCTTTACTAATTTACTGATTTAACACCTTTAGCAACTCTGGCCACTCTTTTAGCAAGTCTTCCAGCCATTGTCAGATCACCATCAGTAGGCATTTTACTCCCATCACCACCAGCGACTGTTGATGGTCCATAAGGTGAGCCTCCCTGCAGCTTATATTCACTCATTTCTGGATTTTCCCCATAAGTTGAACCTACAAAAATCATACCAAAATGAAGCAGTGGTACTAATGATGTTAAAATAGTACTTTCCTGACCACCATGAGGTGTATTGGAACTGCTCATAACACCTGTGGCCTTACCTTCAAGAGCTCCTTTGGCCCATAAACCTCCTGCTGTATCTAAAAACTGTTTAATCTGGGCCGGCATGTTGCCAAAACGGGTTGGAATACCCCAGACTATACCGTCAGCCCACTCCAGATCAGCTAAAGATACTTCTTCAATATCTGACTGAGCTTCCTGAGCCTGAACATAGGGTTCCTGGCCGGACATTGCCTTTCTGGCAGCTTCAAGTTCCGGAATTTTGCGCAGCTTAACCTCATAATCACTTACTTCATCTGCAGCATCTTTTGCTGCTTTTGCCATTTCAAACATGTGTCCATAAGCACTGTAATATGTGATTAATAATTTGGTCATTTTTTCTACCTCCTGAAAAGATATTGTTTATAGCAGAATATATTTTTTAATTTATATTCATTTAATTTCTGTGTTTATTTTTTTATTAATTTCAAAAAATCTATATTAATTATCCCCATTTCAATGGGGATATAGATTAACTATTTATCCTTCCGGGTATTAATTCCCAAAAGTTTGTACAGCATGCAATTTCCTGTCACTCCTGTGTAGAGGGGTATGATTCCTAAAATACCAAAGTATTTAGCATTTCCTTCTACAAAGAAAAACATTGAAAGAAGAACAATACCAAGTATTATTCTGATCCACTTATCAGTTTGACCAACATTTTTCATTAATTTTTCCCCCTTCAATTTTAAATGACTAATATTTCTCTTATCTACTAATTATAAACTATCACCTATGAGTAAAACTTTCTGTATTATTGATTACATTCGCAAAATTAAATTGCGCGCAATTTAATTTTTGGGTACCTGATTATGGTGAAATCTTTCACTATAACCATGTACCAAAAATATTATACTCTGCTGCAAGAAAATCTAAAATCTCTCTGGCTGAAGGGGGACAGCCTTTAACAAAGCTCTCAGCTTTACTGCAGCAGCTTCCGATTCCAGTTCCGAAGATTTTTTCTCCCTGATATCCCTGACCAATTTTGATTTCAGCTTCTATTTTAGCTAATTGACCGCTTTTTTCTATTCTTTTTAAAGCATGGATCAAACCTGCATAGCAGGCTGAACAGGCATCCTTCTCCTTAATTTTTGCCGCCAGCTTTTTAATTTTTCGGGAAGAATAGTCTATTTCTGCTGCCTGATCCTGATTTAATTCAATTATTTCTGCTTCAGAAAGCTCTTTTCTGCCCACTCCAATTTGTGCTGCTATTTCTATATATTCAATTTCTGAACTCGAATATCCAAGCAGAGAGGCTGCATAGCTATCTGCTAAAACAGGGTCTCTGGCTGCAATAATTCGATTCATCTTAACCGGATTTCCACCCTCTTCAAAATCAAGATCACCATAAATTCCATCAATAATTATTAGATTCTGCTTTAAGAGTTTATTTAAATAGGCAATTGGCTGGTGCAGACCCTGTCGGTGAAACTTTCTTTTCTCAGAATCAGAGATACAGCCTTTAAGGTTTTTTAAAGCACAGGTGATATTTGTCTGACAGTGTCCTTTAAGCACCGGTAAATTAATTAAATAATCAGCCTCTAATGCTTTTTCCGCTATCTCAATTTCTAAGCCCTGATAAGATTTTTTAATATAATTATCTTCTTTTAGATTATAGATAGGAAGATCATATTCTTCGGCCAGCTGATTATAACCACAGACCTCAAAAGCATTTTCAGTATCTGCTCCAACCCAGGAACCTTCAATAATCATCAAATTATTAAAAGATCTTGCCTGCAGATATTCGATAACCCCTTTTACTATCTCCGGGTCAGTTGTTGCTCCCTCATCTGACTGAGTAGCATTGATTAAATTTGGCTTTATAGCTATCAGATCACTGAAATTCAGCTCAGCCTCCAATTCAATTTCTCTCAACAGTTTTTTGACCATCTTTTTTCCCTGGTCACCATAATTAATTATCAGCTGATTTTTTTGCATAAGTCACACCTCTCTTAAACTCTATTATAATAGGTTTTCTGCTATATTCAATCCCAGCGTCATCTATTATTTATCCTTTTAAAACAGCCAGGGGCTTCAGTCTGGCCATCGGTAATGCAAGTTCTGTTTTTTTCAATGATTCAATTATCTCGTTAATATCCTTATAGGCAAGTGGGGATTCATCGAGAATACTGCCTGAACCACTTTGATATAATCTTACTGTTCCCATTTTATCCCGGTGTCTTTCCTGATTAATTGTTTTTTTAGCCTGTGTTCTACTCATTTTTCGACCTGCTCCATGAGCTACCGAATTATATGATTCTGCTGTTGATTTACTATTACTGGAACGAATTAAATAGCTGTAAGTCCCCATTGAACCTGGGATAAGTGCGATTCCCTCAGGAGGCAGTCTGGTTGCTCCTTTGCGGTGAATTAAATATTCTTTCCCCCTCTGAATTTCTTTTTTTACAACATTATGAGTAAGGTCATAATATAATGGCAGTTTTTCATCCGGGTAAAGACCCTGCATCAGCTTTCTTAAATCATTAGTTATTAACTGACGATTAGCAAAAGCAAAATTTGCTGCGGCCGACATTGCCTGCAGATATTGCTGGCCTTCTCGGGAGTCAAAACGGAAAGAGGCCAGATTTTTATTGGGAGTTTCAACTCCAGAGCTCTTTGCCTGATTGCTGTAATGTTTTGCAATTTGATGGCCAAAGCCGCGTGATCCAGTATGGACCATAAAGGTAATTTGGTTTTCTTTCAGCCCACAGCTTCGATCATATACCTTGTCTACTTTCTGAAGTTCTAGGAAATGATTACCACTCCCCAGTGTGCCAAGCTGATTTAAACCCCTCTCAACAGCTTTTTCTGGTACAGTCTTAAAGTTAGCTGGCTCAAGAAATCCATTCTCTTCACAGTTTTCAATATCACTTTCTGTACCTAAATTCTGTTCCTTTACCAGATAAGGAAGACCCTGTTCTACAATTTTTTTAAACTGGTCTCTCTTAAAAGAATTCTTTCTTTTACTTCCCAGTCCGGCAGGAATTTGAGCTTTAACCTTTATCATCAGGGGCTCAATATCTTTTCCCAGATCAGTAAAATTTAGGCTGGTAGTCAGCAGCCGAACTCCACAATTAATATCAAATCCTACAGCTCCCGGAGAAATAATAGCATTTTCAAACTCCGAAACCATAACTCCACCAATTGGAAGTCCATATCCCTGATGTAAATCGGGCATTCCAATAACCGAAATCATACCGGGAAGCTGACTGGCATCAAAAAGCTGCTGCAGAGCTGTTTTTTCCATATTATTATAAAGGTCTTCGGTAGCAAAAAGTCGTACATCACAGTTTCGTTCACCTTCAGCTGGAAAGTTATAATACCTCATAACAATCCTCCCATATACTTAAATTTTAAGAATTATTTTCATGTAAAAACTCTTTCAACTGAGACAAACCTTTTTTTAATTCCTCTTCATTCCCTGCAAAACCTATCCGCAAAAAATGCTCTCTGCCAAAGGCAATTCCGGGCACTACCAGCACACCCTTCTGCTTAAATAAGCTTTTAGAAAAACTTTCAGAATCAAGATCTAATTTGTATTTTAAAAATGCTGTGGTGCCTCCATTTGGCTTAACATATTCAATTAATTCTTCATTTCGAACCCAGTTATCCAGAATCTGCAGCTGTTTTTTTACCTTAGCCAGATTTCTCCTGATAATCTGATCTTTATTCTCCAGAGCAATTGTTGAAAGATAGTCAGATATCATACTGTTGCTGATCGTTGTGTAATCCCTGTGAAGCTGACAGATTTCAATTACTGACTCGGGCCCTGCAATCCAGCCCATTCTGAGTCCTGCCAGAGAAAAAACCTTGGACATACTGCCCACACTGATTCCCTTTTCATAGAGATCAGCAATTGAAGGAATTTCTTCTTCCAGATTAAAGCCGCGGTAAACCTCATCGGCCAGAACATAGGCATCAGCAGCACGGGCTATTTCCACTATTTCTGCTAAAGTTTCTCTCTTCATAACCACTCCAGAAGGATTATTTGGATTATTGATTGCAATCAGTTTAGTTTTATCGCTTACCAGGGATTTTAATTTTTTTAAATCCGGCAGAAATCCATCTTCAAATTTTAAATCCAGCTTTTTAACTTCCGCACCAAAAGACTCGGGAATAGAATAAAGCTGCTGATAGGTGGGAAAAACTGAAACAACTTCATCTTCCGCTTCAATCAAAGAATACAATACAAGAAAATTGGCTCCAATGGCTCCATGGGAGGGCAGAATATTTTCCGGATCAACCTGCTCATAAAGACTGCTTACTCCCTTTTTGAAAGCAGCCGAGCCCCTGATGTCTCCATATGTAAGCTGCATCTTTTTTATCTCTTCCAGCCTGGCATCCGGATCATCACTAAAATTTAATAATTCTTCAACTGTCAGTGATTCAACACAGGTCTCGGCAATATTGTATTCAGCATCCATCTCATACTCGTTCATCCACTCTTCTACTTTAAATGGTGCTATCTTCATTTTTTTGCCTCCTTATTTTGTTGGTACCGGGTACCTGGTAAATTTTACCAGGTACCGGTGCCATATATATTTTTAATTCTATCAGAAAAAACAGAAAAACTCTACCGGATTAACTATCCAGTAGAGCCTTCTGTAATAAGAGAGGTGAAAATTATTTCCCGGAGCCCATTGTTAGGCCGCGGATAAAGTATTTCTGTAGGAAAATAAAAACTGCAATTGTTGGTAAAGTAGCCAGTATCGCTCCAGCCACTAAAACTGTGTAGGAAGTAATAAAGTTACCCTGCAAGGTTGCCAGTCCAGCTGTCACAGGTCTAAATTTATCATCCCGCAGCAGTACCAGTGCCCAGATATAATCATTAAAGATCCAGGTAAACTGCAGTGTTGCCAGTGCTGCTAGAGCAGGTTTGGAAAGCGGCAAATATATTTTATAAAAAATTCTAAACTCAGAGGCACCATCAATTCTGGCCGCTTCTGATAATTCGTCTGGAATAGTTATCATATAATTTCTTAAAAAGAAAGAACAAAAGCCCATCTGGAAAACCATATGAATCATAATTAGTCCAAGATAGTTATTATAAATACCTAAGAAATTACTGAGTCCAAAAACAGGTATTAAAAGAATTTGGAAGGGGATTAACATTCCACCAACAAACATTAAATATAAGGCCATATTACCTTTAAAATCATATTTAGCCAGTGCAAAACCCACCAGTGATGATAAGGCAAGGGTTCCAAGCAGAGCCGGAATGGTAATAATAAAACTGTTTTTTAGATAAGTATTTAAATTACCATCTGTCCAGGCCTCCGCAAAATTGGAAATAGTGAACTGTTCCGGCAGACTCCAGAATCCATTATTGGAAAGGTCACCCATTGTTCTAAATGCTGTCATAAAAGCACCAAATACGGGTAAGAGCCAGACTAGAACAAATAAAGTTAAGGCAATTAAAACTGCTGCATTTTTTAACTTTCTTTTTTGGCTTAGTGTTAGATCCATTATTCCAGCTCACCCTTTCTAATCTGACGTAAATAAAAGACTATAAAAATAAACATAATTGCAAATAAGATCACTGCAATAGCAGCACCATAGCCCATCTTATAATTTTTAAATGCTTCTGAATACATATAATAGGCTAAAACATTGGTAGAATTAAAGGGCCCACCTCTGGTCATCATACTCACAAAGTCAAAGGCTCGTAAAGATTGAATCATTGTTATTACAAGTACAATAACAGTTGTCGGTTTAAGTAGCGGCATTATTATGTAGCGAAAACGCTGCCAGGGAGAAGCTCCGTCGATTCGGGATGCTTCAATAACAGTTGGCGAAATTGCTGTTAAACCTGATAGGAATAATAACATTACATAACCGGTATGCCGCCAGACCGCTGCTGCAATTACTGCATATAAAGCTGTGTCTGGATCACTCAACCAGCCCCGGGTTAAAGTGTCAAGACCAATAAAAGTTAGAGTATTATTTAAAAGACCACCACTGGGCTGATAAATCCAGGACCAGATCAAACCAATAACAACCGGTGCTAAAATCATAGGTGAATAAATTGCTGCTTTAAATCCCTTTGCCCCTCTAATTTCCTGACTCAAAAGCAGTGCTAAAAATAAACCCAGAGTTAAAGGAATAGCTAAAAAGATTGCAAGCCATTTAAAGTTATTTATTAAAGAAGTATAAAATACAGGATCATTAAATAAATCAATATAATTATCAAGTCCGACAAAAATCGGTTCACTGATTACATCCCATTCAGTAAAACTTAAATAAATTGTATAGATTGTTGGCCCAACAACCCAGATAGTATAAAGCACTAAGGGTAAAGCTAAAAAGAGCCAGGGGATGTATTTTCTTTTGATTTTCAAAATAACACCTCCATAAAATTACTGCCTGCAGAAAAATCAATTTCTGCAGGCTGTTTTTAATTAAATTCTATAATTTGCTGCTTTATTTAATCTAAGAAATTCTGACGATGTTCTTCCATTTCTTCCATAACACTCTCATAATCTGAAGGAGAATTCCAGAATTTCATTAAAGAATCCATTGTTTTATCAGCAAATTCTGGATCCATGTCGCGGTCATAGAATTGAGTTAGTTCTTCTGTTTCATCTACCATCTCCCGACCTTTATTTGCTCTTTCTGTATAAACATCGTCCGACATGTTTTTATTGGTTACTAAACGACCAACATCTTCTGCAAAACCACGCTGACCCTCAACAGAGCTTAAGAAAGCAAGAAAATCTTTTGCTAATTCTGGATTTTCTGCATTTTTAGGGATCATAAAACCATCTGTTGGTAGATCTTCGGCTACAGGTACATCCTCATCGATAATTGGGAAGCGGAAGAAATCAATATCTTCTGCAACATCCTCAGAGGTAGCATCAAGTAAAAACTGTCCCATTAGATACATTGCTGCATCACCCTGTGAAATAAACTGCAGTGCTTCCTGCCAGGAATAAGCAGCAGGATTTTCAATAAAGAAGTCATTTTCAATTAAGTACTTCCATTTTACAAATACCTCTTCTACTCTTTCATCAGTAAATGAAATTTCACCGGCCATTAATTTGCGGTGGAAGTCAGCTCCATTAATTCTTAAGTTTAGATAATCAAACCAGCCGGCTGCTGTCCAGCGGAATTTGGTACCTATTGCAAAAGGAGTAATTCCATTTTCCTTCAGTGTTTCTCCTACTTCTAAAAGTTCGTCCCAGGTTTCAGGTTCTTCCAGGTCATATTTTTCAAAAATTGAATCTCTGTAAAATACAGACCACCAGTAATAATTATGTGGTAAAAAATAAGCTTTATCTTCATAAATACTTATACTCTGAAAAGCTTCTGGAAATTCTTCATAAAGATTTTCTTCTTCCCAGACATCAGTAATATCCATAATTAAACCGCGGTCAACAAAATAATTGGCTCTTTCTCCTGCAAACCAGCTGAAAACATCAGGTGGACTATCTGAGTTTAACCAGACTCTTATTGCCTGTTTGAAATCTTCGTGAGCTGTTATATTCAATTCAATATCAACATCTGGATTCTGCTCTTCATATTGAGCTACTAATTCTTTCATTGCTTCTCTTGGAGCCGGATCACTGGTATAGGTATTAACCACTAAAGTATCCTGTGCTGCTGCAGAAAATGACAGAGCTAAAACCATAACTAAAGTAATTGTAATAAGTGAAAAATTCTTAAAATTCATTAAAAATAACCCCCTTGATTTTTTTAAAATATTTAAACGTTTTAAATCTTTTTTAAAATATCCCTCCTTTTAAAAAATATTTGACAGATACCGACAGATAATGAAAGGTTCCAGGCACCTGCACCTGTACTTCATATTTTATTGAAGCTTCCTACTGGAATCTCTGATAACCAGTTCAGTAGGAAAGATAAAAAACTTTTCTTTAGGACTTAAAGACTGTCCTGTAATTTTTTTCAACAAAATTTCTGCTGCTTTTTCTCCCATCTGACTAACCGGTATATTGACTGTTGTCAGAGAAGGATTATAAAAATTAGCCATTTTAATATTGTCAATTCCAATAACTGATATCTCTGCAGGAACTTTAACACTTTTAGCAATTAAAGCCTGTATTACACCAATTGCCATTTCATCATTTAAACAGACCACTGCCGATGGTTTTTCTTTTCTGGCAGCTATTTTTTCTCCAACAGTATATCCACCCTCCATCTTCAAATAGTCATAATAAATATTTTTATCTTTAAGCTTTAAATCATGTTTCATTAAAGCACTCTTAAAACCATTAAGTCTTTCTACACTCTGACCGGCAAAGGCAAGGTTTGTATGGCCCAAAGAGATTAAATAATCAGCTGCCTGATAAGCAGCATGATAGACATCACTTTTAACTACAGGAATTAAATCATGATCAACACCATCTCGATCCACATAAATTACAGGTATATTTTCTTTAACCAGTTTGATAATCAGATCATTATGCTCTGCCATCATATCTCCAACACAGGCAAAGATAGCTCCATCAACCTGGCCAGAGCGGAACATATTGATATATCTAAGTTCTTCCTCACTCTGATAATCAGTGCTGCAGAGAATAACATTAAAATCCTGACTGCGCACAAAATCTTTAATTGACTGGGCCAGCTCAGCAAAAAATGGATTGACTACTTCTGGAATCACCAGCCCGATAGTTTTTGTTGATTTTTTAACTAAAGCTCTTGCTCTTGCATTTGGTATATAATTTAGTTCTTCTGCAATATTTTTGATGCGAAGTTTAGTATCTTTATTTACTTTATCGCTGCCGTTAAGAGCAAGTGAAACAGTTGCTAAAGAGACACCTGCTTTGCTGGCAATATCATTTAAAGTCACAGCCATATAATCGCCCTCTTTTAAAACGTTTAAATTTATCTTATTTTAATAATAACAAATTTTCTTACAATTTGCAAGATTAAATCTTATTTACTTCATTTTTTTAGTACCCGGTACAAAACGGCCTTTTTGTACCGGGTACCTATAATA